>NZ_QLOE01000001.1:0-75000 GCF_003264935.1 Methanothermobacter tenebrarum | reverse complement strand
TGGGTTGGATGTTATTTAAGTTCTTCTAGGATCTCTGATACTATTTTAAGGAATTTTTGGATGATAATCCTATTCCTTTCCTCGTCTTGTTTCCTTTTTATGGCGATTGAATATAGGTCTGCTAATCTTTCTACTATTTCAAGGTCTTTTTTGTCATAGCCTCCATCTTTGTTTGCGAGGGCTATTATACCCACGAGTTCATTTTGTAATAGTGTTGGGACCATGAGGAGGTTTTCAATTTTCACATGATCTGCTGGGATGTGAGGCAGCCTATGATCTTCTTGGGGATTATTGGATAATAATGGTTTCCTATTTTCCATGATCCAATCCCATAATCTGGTCATTTTAGGTTTTTCCTTTAGTTGGCATTCTTTTAATGTTTCCTCTGGTATGATACACTCCTTTAGTCCCTCCCTGTTAACGACTTCTATGATACAAAATTGACTTTCTGTAAGCTTTCTCGCATATTCTATAACATTATCCGATATTTTCTCGAGTGATATAGGTTTCAGAAGTTCTTTAGCAAGATTTGCTAATGCTCTGCTTATCCTGTTCTCCTTTTTAAGTGTCAGTTCATATTCTTTAAGTGCTGTGATGTCTTTGAGTATTCCGGTTATGCCAATAATTTCACCCTCGGAATCTCTTAGAGGTGAAAGAGACACCATAAAGTATAATATTTTACCATTTTTTTCCCATTTCCAATGATATGCCCTTGATTCGCCCTTTAATACTTTCTGATTTTCTTGATGGTGTATTTCACCAGCAGTTCCAAAAACTTCCCTAGGGGTCTTCCCTATCATTTCCTCCTCGGCCAAACCATAATCTTGTATTTGACCTGATACCATAGTATATTTTTCATTAGCATCTAAGGTGAACAGAACATCATTTAATGATCTTATAATTGCACGATATCGTTCCTCGCTTTCCCTTAATTTTTTCTCTATTTTATCTTTGTAGAGTGTTATTTCAATTACACTCTGTAGTTCCCGGTCCTCGAAGGGTTTTATAATGTAACCGAATGGTTCTGTCACTTTAGCACTTTCAAGGGTCTTCTTATCAGAATAAGCCGTTATATAAATGATGGGGATTCCGAATCGTCTTCTGATCTCCTCAGCTGCTTCTATCCCATCTATTTCACCCTTGAGGACGATATCCATGAGTATGACATCAGGTCTTGTTTTCTCGGCCAATTCGATAGCCTCTTCACCTGTAGTTACAGTAGCAGTAACCTCATATCCTAGCATTTCTAAGCGTTGTTTGATATCCATAGCAACTATGTTCTCATCTTCCACTATCATTACCTTTGCCATGATCCAAACCCCAAGCTTGAATTACCCCATTATATATTATACTTTATTATATAAATTGGATTCAATGTATATTTGTATCGAGGGAATAGATGGGGCTGGTAAAACAACTCAATGTAAACTTTTGAAAGACTGGCTTGATAAAAATGGATACAAAGTAGAGCTTATCAGAGAACCTACCCAGTCACCCATCGGTAAACTGATAAGAAAAATACTAAACGAACCAAACTTACCAACCGCTGAGCAGCAAAAGGTACTAGGCCTGTTATTCGCAGCTGATAGACTCCTCTTGCGAGATAAAATCCAAAAGGCAAAGGATGAAGGAATTATCATAGTAAGCGATCGATGCTTTTATTCTAGCATAGCATACCAAGAACCAGAAGATTGGATAAAAGAAATAAACAAATTCGCCATAAAACCAGATATCGTCATAATCTTGGACATCAAACCTGAAAATGCCCAGGAAAGATTCGAAGGCCTTGAAAGGTTCGAGAAGAAATCATTCCTTGAAAGAGTGAGGAAAAAATACCTCAGAATAGCAGAAGAAAACGAATGCTTTATAGTAGATGCTAACAGGGGCATTAACATCATACAAGATGATATAAGGAAGATAATAGCACCCTATCTTGGCATTTGCAGATAGACTATCTACCCTCTAATTCCTTTATGCGCTCGTTAAGATACTTTATGATCTCATCCCTAGCCTTTTCAAGCTCCTCTAATTCCCCTTGAAGAACTGGCCCCTGATCTGTCTGGACTAGCTCCACATCATATTTCTCCATAATCTTTATAACCATACTACCTGTTACCCCATGTGGCAATCTCATCTCATATAACATGCATAACCACCTATTCAAGGTATTCCCTGGCGGGTTCAAAAATCTCTATCAAATATTCGCTAACAGCATTTTTAAGGTCAAGTGGATGTAATTCGCCGCTGGAATATGCTTTTATGAGCTCTTCACGGCCAAGTTCAAGGTCGCCTCCGAACTTTTCAGGCCTTTTTATCAGCATCCTATCATACATTGGTAGTATAAGATATTCGGCCATCTCTATTATAGGGTTGCCTTTTATCTCCTTCATCGGACAATAGCTTTTCTTTATCTTTTCCCTGATAACTTCTGGTGGATCGTCAACTGCTATGAAATTGCCCTTACTAGATGACATTTTCTCCCCACCATCTGTTCCATGGAGTAGGGGTGTGTGCATACATACCGGTGCATTGTAGCCGAGTCTTGGGAGGTTTTCCCTGGCAAGCATGTGTATTTTCCTCTGCTCCATACCACCCAATGCAAGATCCACTTCTAGGAATATCATGTCGATGACTTGCATGAGTGGGTATATGACCTCCGCGACCTTGGGGTTTTCAGCTTCTCTTGTTATCTGAGCCATACTCCTCTTAGCCCTTGCTAGTGTCGTTATAAGTGACAATTCATAGAGTTTATGTGTGTACTCTTCTTTTGTCTGGAAACTTGACCCTAATATGAACTCTGTATCATCTGATAGTCCGAGGGCCTTGAAGCATCTCTTGTTGTATTCTGCCATCTCTTCTATTTTTTCCATGGGGCCTTTACCATTAAGGTGAGCATGATAGTCTGCCAGAAGCACTTTTACTTTGAATCCTATTCTTTGGAGGTCTAGGAGTTTCATTACTGTGATGGCATGGCCTACGTGTATTTTCCCTGATGGTTCGTAGCCTATATATGCGACTGGTTTTCTTTTTTGGAGTTTTTCCCTTAATTCTTCTTCGGTGATCAATTCTATGGTGCCCTTCTTCGCGATTTTTATCTTTTCTTCGATATCCACTTTTATCACCATAGGATGTATGTTTTGTTGCCTATTTGAACTACTGATACCTGGTCACCAATCTTTAAATTTTCCATACCAGGTTTAAGTTCGAGGTCTATCGGCTCGTAGCTTATAGGATCCAGTATTTGGATTTTAGTAGGGGATATTGCCGTGACGGTTGTCTTCTTTATATCCTCTGGGGTTGCTATCCTTTCTATTTTCTGGTATTCACGCCAGAGTGTGGTTGACATCTCTCGTCTATCAAGGTCGTAGAATAGTATACCATGGGAGTTCATGGCTTTTATGATCCCTACACGGCCTTTATATGATATTAGGTCTCCTTTTTTGAATTTGGGTAATTTGAATGAAATCCATATCCTGTAGATGTTTTTGCCAGTGGATTTGTCTCTTCCCATGAGCCTGGGGGATTCTTTCACAAGCCCCCCGAATTCTTCTCGGAGCGCTGCTATAACCCGCTTGGCTGCCTTATATGATCCTATATAATAGTCCACGCCCTCTTTTTGCATGGTTTTCTTGGCAAGGTATGCTAGTTTGTCTTTTCCCCATAGTCTTTGGAGGGTTTTTTCTATTATCTGTTCCGCCTCTTTTATCTCCTCTGGTCCTAGGCTTCTTTCATCTGCTCTTAATTGTATGACCGCTTCATAATATCCAGATCTGTATTTACTGCAATATGGGCATACTATCTTTTTTAATCTTACCTCTGTATAGAAGTCTTGTGTTATCTCTTCTCCTAGAATTTTTGCCTTTGCTCTTACTAGGCAGGAGCTTATGGTCCCCCTTTTCTGGAGTATTTCAAGGTCTACTATGACATCATCTACTTTTTTTTCGATATTGTTTTCAAGGGCGCGGTAGATTATCTCGTCTTCTGGTACGCCCCTCCCAGTCCATTTTCCATTGATTAGTTGTGCATTGCAGTGTGCGCAGACTTCAACTTCTATCCTTTCCGGAACTTCTAAAAGCTTGTACTCTTCAAGGAAACATTCCTTACATAATCCTTTGTATAGTCGGGTGTTGGAGCGCCCGCATTTTATGCAAAAATTCCCACCCATATAAAACTCCTAAATTTTTAGACCGGCTTTAATGGGGCTTTGGCGCCGCAAGCCTCACATTTTAGGAGGGATATGCGGCCTTCTTTTATTATGCGAGTGTCTGGACGGTTGCATTCTGGGCATAATACGAACTTTTTCACATAATCTTCTATCCTTTCATTTATGTGGAAATGTGTGAATTTTCCTTGTAGGATGGCCCGTTTACCTTCGATGTTTCCTGCTGTTCCAAGTTCCCTTAAGAGGTATCTTAGAAGGTGTTGTGGGTCCCTGTTTAATTTGGCTGCTATTTCCTTGAAGTTTTGTATGAGTGTCCTGTTACCTTGGATGACAGAATAGGCCTTTGGGGTTGTGAAACGTTTAGTTTCTAGGACTTCTGGTGGTAATTGTTCTATGGCCCTGTCTAGTAATTTTTCATAATCTTGCAAGTTTATCATGCCTCCTTCCCCCAAATTTAGACTATTTTTACGTAGCCTCTTTGGGGTTCGAATATTACTCCTTTTTCTTGTAAAAATCTTAGGAGTTCTTCTACTTTTTCTTCACTTATATTATATCTGTCTAGCATTTCTGATTTAAGGATGTTGGTTGGTGCTTTTCCCCCGTATTCTTCTTCGAGTTCTTTTATTAGTTCTATTAGTATGTTGAATTTGTCTCTTTCTGATTTTGGGGTTCTGCCTTCTACTTTGTCTATGTCGATTTTGCCTGTTTCTGGGTCGTAGCCGACTTGTTTGAGGCAGGATTTCGCCAGTCTTATGGCCCTTTTAGCATCTTCTGCTTCGACTTTATTTTTGAGTTTTACTCTGGCGCTCGCCTCTGCTAGTCTTATTATGGCTTCTAGTTGGCGTGCTGTTATCGGAACTGGCGAATCTTCGTCTGTTGCGCTGCTTCGCATTGAAACATAGAATTCTTCGAGTACTTTCATTGCCTTGTCTGTTAGTGTGGGATGAATATTCTTTCTTGCATATGCTATATATTTTCTTAGTAATTCGGGTTCGATTTCTATGGGTAGCGTATCCTCTTTGTGGGTTTTGAGGATGTGCCTTGCAAGTTCTCTGTCTTTTTCCTCGTGTGGTTTGTCCTCTATGACGAATATTAGGTCGAACCTTGAAAGTATAGTTGATGGTAAGTCTATTTGCTCTGCTATGGACTTGTAAGTGTCAAATCGCCCGAATTTTGGATTGGCTGCTGCTAGTACTGCGCAACGTGAATTTAGGGTTGCCATTATACCTGCTTTAGCTATACTTATTGTGTTGTGTAGTACTAGACCATGGGAGACAAATAGATGATATGGTTCAACAGTTATATCATAAACCCATTTTGAGTCAGTGTTTTTGATCATTTCCACGCTTTTGACTTTAATAAATCGTAGATTTTTGGCTGGTTCTAACTCTTCAATGAAGTTTGTTGGTAATCTGTTCTCCATTAGTCGATGAGGCCATGTAGAATATGGTGTTTTCAGTTTTTCTGTTAATTCTTCAACTGTGAGGAGTCTCTCTGCGGTTTTAATATTGATTTCCTCGCTTGGGTTTATTCCATTTGATAGCCTTGGTAAGTTATTATTATCTGCTAGTCTTATTTGGGTTTTCAGTTTTTCAATTCTTGGATCATCAATTATCTGGGCGAATCTTTCCATGTTGTCTTCGCTGATTATAATCTTATAATTTTCTCCATCTTTGAGGATGTAAGAATAAATTCCAGAGATTAAAAGTAGATCTTGTAGGTCTTCAGCCATTTTAGGCGAAACTGTGCGATAACCTGTATGGTGCCCATCCACGAAACCATCGACCTTGTAATAAGCATTTAAAAACGCCCTTTGAGCATCGGCAGGACCCATCAGGATCTTATCTGGAACTCTTCTCATATCTGGTGGTGATAAAAGATCAGGGAATTCATCAAAATTAACGATCCTGAGAGTATATACTGTTTTCTCGCCTTCTTTTTTCATGGAAACATTATATTCTATCTTTCGTTTTTCTAATATTTTTTTAAGTTCTTCAATTAATTTTTCATCAGCACTTATAAACTCGGCCCTATTATAATATTTTGAGAGGGCGAATCCTAAAAATTTAGCAGTAACGGTGTCAATATCTCCCTTCGCGGATATATTGTAACTATTTACCCCAATTACCAATGTATTCTCTTTAATTTCATCTGCGCGGACGGTTTTAATATCACCATCCCATATTACAATTGGATGTTCGGGTGTTACAATAATGCTCCTACCATTTTCAAATTTTATTTTTATAAAATTATCAGGGGCTTTATGCCGGCTTATCCTATCAGCAGTGACTGGGATTATCCTTAAATTTTTCAAGTCATATGCCATTACCTTGAGTTTATCTGTTATCAAGATCTCAGTATCCTTTCCATGGATTATCTCATTCTTCCCCTTTTTCATGAGTTCGTCTACAAGATCGCCTATCTTGGCTTTCCTACCATCTGCGAGAAGAATCTCGAAATCTTTGTGATAGCTTTGTTGCTCAAGGGCCTCGTGTATGGCTGAACGGTCCTCTTCTCGCATTTTATCCAATTCATCGACACAGACGATTCCGCGGTCTCCTAGGACTAATGCACCGGCTTCGAGTGACCATCCGCCCAGTTCGTCCCGAACTGCAGCAGCTGTGTTATGGACCACTATACCATTTGCTATGAAGCTATGAGATTTTTTGACTGTTAGATCATAAACATAATCATATGGTGATGTGATAATCTCAACTTTCTTTATCTTTTCAAATAGGATATCAGAATAAGCCAACTTTTCTAAATATTGAAGCTTTTCTTTAATAGTCTTTTCTTGAGCTTTCAAATCAGTTAAAATTTGAACAATGGATGTGCGCACTTTTTTATCCTTTATTCTTTTTGCGATTTGGACAAGGATTCTAAATGGTACTTTCGTACTCCATTTAATTTTCCCGAGCTTTGACCTGATATTATCGGATATCTCCACTTTAATATTTTCAATTGATGCTTTTGATTTTAAGTTTTTGATAACCTTTTGGAGGGATTTTCTTGAAATGACGCCTCTTTCTTCAACTAAATATCCGAGGTTTGAATCATAGGTTTCTTTAACGCTTATTCCATAGAAACTTCTTATTTCTTTTATGATCCCTCCAATTCCGGGTATTAAATCTGTTTTTGTGCTCTTTCTTTTACTTAGTAACTTTTGGAGTTTATTTTTCTTATTCGGATGTTCGGATCCAATTAATTTGGCGAACTTTTCAATCTCCTCTCCAGAAATCCGGATTATATAATTATCTTTAATGTTGCCTTTTACCCTTGTAAGTTCCTCCTTTTTTACATGTGCTATTATCCCAAATCTTAGGAATGCAAGTTGGAGTTTTTTAGCCAACTTATCTTTACAGTGCAAATTGATGGAACCATTACCTCCTATGATGACGGTTCCATTGGAATCGAATAATCCTCTGATAAATGCTGCTAGTCCTTTATCTGGAAGGGAAAATATAATATCTCTGTCGTATTTTGGAGATCCTGGAATGTCGAGCCTGTTTAAAATGTGTGCGATAATCTTCGAATTGAACATGATACTTGAAGCGCTTTCTTTTGGCTCGATCCCGAAAAGCTCTTTGACAATGGATTTGAATCTTTCTCTAAGCTCTTTATTATTATTTGAGAACCTTATGGAATAAGAACCATCAGGTGTGACTCTAATATCCCCATCACCAGCCATCAGACCTGCAAAATACAAGAATCTTTCGTTCAAATATTTAGGAAGCTTTATTGGACGTCCATCTTGTGAAAAACCCTGAATTTTATCAGTTAACTTTTCCAAGTTGTAATTGGCTTTTCTAACGAGTTTTAAGAGCATGCCTAAATTGATAATTGGGGTATTCTCATTAGTCCAATAATGGTTATCTTCATTAAATTCAAGCTCCTTGGCGAACTCCTTAAAGCCTTCCTCTTTTTTAATTTTCCTGATAAGTTTTTTTACTAAAGATTCTACTCCATGGACTACCACATTATCCATGTCCTTGATAAGTTCAAGTGTTAAAATATTTTGTCCCTTGTGCTCTAATTTTCTCGTTGTCACCACAAGGTCGCCTTCTTCAAATTTTCTAGATTCTTTCCACTTTAATTCTCCATTTTCAAAGCTTAAAATTTTTGTTTCTGGTGTTAGAGTCAATTCTTTCCCAGTTTGTGTTGTTATTTTAACTAGTTTTTCAGGGGCTTTAAGCTTCCAAATTTTATCAGAAAACTTTGAAGATACTTTTGTTGGGTTTATGGTTTGAATCTTGATCGGTTTTTTAAGCCTTGATAGATAGATTCCCTTTCTGTATTCGATAGGTTTGATGAGGTTTTTTTCAACGAAATCTCCAATTTCAAATGCCCCTTCTTCTGTGAAGATCAGGCTTTCAGGGGCTACACACAATCCAACACCGGTTGTGCCTTTACCACTGGTATATATGCCCCTTGGGGCTAATTTTGAGACATATTTAAGCATTTGGGATTTTCCGATACCAGGGTCTCCTACTATTAGTATGTGTATGTCCCCTCTGAGTCTTGTTTTATCATCTAATTCTTTCCCTGTTCCTCCGAATAGTTGTAGTGCAATGGCTTCTTTGATTTCACGGTATCCGTAGATTGATGGGACTGTGGATCTTACTATCCTATCATATATGTTGGGGTCTGCTGCGAGTTTTTTTATTTTTTTCTCGTCCTCGGCTGTTATCTGTAGTTCTTCGAATTCTTGCTCGAGGAATTCCGCGTAGTTTCCGTATATGAAGTTTTTGAAGCGTTTTGTCTTATCATCCCTTATTGTTCTGAGTATGCCTGTGACCCTCACCACATCCCCTGGTGTTAGGGTGTCCACGAGGTCGTCTTCTAATACTATTGTTATTTGTCTGGGCTGTTCACCACCTGAAAGGTTTTCCAGTGGCTCTTGTAATTTTAAGTTTTGCGTGTCAAGGAATTGGGAATCTTCTTGTAATAGTCTGAATGAGCGGCCCCTGCATTCTGGGCAGAATGAAGGTTCGGTTAAAATGTTACTGGGTTGTGGCACCTCTTGTAGGTGTCCACAACTTCTACATTCAAAAGCGGCTTTTAGTATTCTTGGACGTATTTCATCAACTTTTCTCACGATACCGTCAACTGCGACTAATTTACCTATAAATTTACTCCTCAAATCCCTCAATGGGATAATATTAGTGATATTCTTGAATCTTATGTTGAGATCCGCGTCTATTCCCATGGGGTTTATGTTTCGGATGGCTCTCTGGGCTGTTTTTATTATGGTGTCAGGTTTTTCTATTAGAAGATCCGCAAGGTCCGGGTCGAACATTTCAAGGTCTCTATAGTCTATTTCAATAGATCTTACAGTAGGATATTTCTCCAAGACCTCGAATATCTTGTCCTTATATTCTTTTGTGGAGAAGAATTCTTCAAATCTAATAGTGGGTGTTTTTGTTTTCTCTGCTACCTTCATCATAAAAGTATATTATTATCGTTTTATAAAAATCTTTACAAAGAATGAATTTCAGAATACAAGGGGATGCGCCGGAGGTGATTCCATGAGGAGATCAAGGCTAAGATTGTTCAAGTGGACTTCCATGACCATTTCATTACTTGGAGTGTTAATGATCATTGCAACAGTCCTAGTCCTGTTATATATTGGAGTTGATAGGATATCCTCAACTATATCCACGAATGTTGATAAAGGATCGTTATATGATGAATTCGCCCAATTACAAAAGGAGTACCAGGATCTGGAAATCGATTATGAGTCGACAAAGAAGGTAATCTATGGTATGGGTGACAAGGACCTTATGGAAAAGTATGTTAACGCAGAGATCAAACTTGTGGAGGCTAAATCTGCCCTTGATGATGTTGAGAGCGCCCTTTCCACTAACAAACCAATACCAGAGATCAAGAATAGACTGCAGACCGCGAATTTGAAATTAAAAGAGGCCAGAGATAGTCTAGCTAGTCTAAAAGCCCTCATTTAACCCCTTTGAATCCTTTACAGACAATATACATCTCGGGGCTACCCTTCCTAGAAGAAGCCGGTTTCGTGCTTTTAACCCTCATAAAGGAACTCCTTAATTTCTTTAACAATTCATTGAAACCAGGCCCTTGGAAAACTTTAACAAGGAGGTTACCACCTTTTTTAAGGAATCTGTCTGCAACTTTTATAACGTTCTCAACAAGTTCCAATGACCTTAACTGGTCAATATTTTTTATACCTGAAAGTGAAGGAGAAGCATCAGATATTATAACATCAGCTTTCCCACCTAGAAGTTCACCTATCTTCTCTTGGACCTTCTCATCTGTAAAATCTCCTTTTATAGCATGGAAATTATCCACTGGGAAAGGTTTAATAGGCTTAATATCCACGGCGATGACAAGTCCATCATCACCCACTTTCTCAAGGGCGACCTGTGACCAGCCACCAGGAGCAGCCCCAAGATCAACAACCTTATCCCCCTTCCTAATCAATTTAAACCTATTATCGAGTTGTAAAAGCTTATATGAGGCCCTAGACCTATATTTCTGCTTCTTAGCACTCTTATAATAATAGTCCCTTTTTCTTTCAAGATACCATCTTCTACCCAAAGTTAATCACCTTATTTTGCAAGTTGGTGAACCTACCCTCACAATCTCTGTTTCAATCTTACCATCATAGATTTCAACTAACATTACAGTAGGATAAGCCAGCCGCGGCACTGTAGGACTGCCAGGATTCAAGAGTAGTATACCATCAACCTCTTTGATAAACGGCTGATGAGTATGCCCTGAGATAAGAACATCAACATTCATTTCTAGGGCAATATATTTAAGCTGCTGAGTATCGCCACGAGGATAAACCTCACCATGATTCAAACCTATACTTAGACCATCTACCTTTAGGATTTCATCCCTTGGAAGTTCGAGACCATAATAACGATCCATGTTACCTTGAACGCATTTCATGGGGGCTAAATTATTAAGCTCATCTTTAACATCCAATGAGGTTAAATCACCAGCATGGAGTATCATGTCCACGCTACTGAAAACCTCAAAGACCTTATCAGGGATGACAGAAACCCTATCAGGTACATGAGTATCAGAAACAACGCCGACAAGCATATCGATCACCCGGATAATATAATTTCTAGAATTAACTATAATCTAAAAATAACCTTAGAATGGGGAAAATTTCTATTCTCCCGCTAGAAAACCTCCTATAGCCCCTCCAATCCCCATGAATATCATCGAAACTAAGAGTAAGACTATTACCACTGCAATACCTGTGAAAAGTCCTATGAAAAAACCGAATATTCCACCGATAAGGGCGCCGAAAATGCTTAGAAGCATGGCTAATATTATACCACCAAACGCACCAGCAACCGTAGCATTCCAGAAACCTCCAAGGGCGCCCTCTTTCGCCATTAAACCCACTATAAAACCTGCTAAGAACAATCCCAGGACAGATGCGCCCCTAGGCATGAAGGACTCTAAGATTATTGGAAAAATAATAGATAATATGAAACCTATAACTACAGGACCCCACTTCACCATGGATATCACCCAAATAATAATTGAAGTGAATATTATTTAATTCTATCGCCGGAAAAAACCCCACACACTCCTATTGTAACCAAAAAGAATATAAAATATGAAAGTATATTACAATATCCAAAAGAATATAAGATCATCCCACAGATCCACTGAAGGGATGAAGACTCCCAATAGAACACCTCCCCTAAAATCTGTTTTATTGGGCGAAAAGTTAAAAAAAATTAATCATCACCCCCCAAGAATTGGGGGGTGGATCCTCCTATGAACCCAAGATAAGATAGGCTTCTCAAGGTGCTTAAAACCATAAAAATTCGATTGGAAATCTTGATAATAGATGTTAAAGGGGGTTTTTTTATCTTGGAGCAAGCTACCAAAATACTCCTTGTAGTATGTTTCATCCTAGTTGCAATTTTAGGTTTTATAAGTGGGATAATATACACTGAATTTCCCCTAAAGAACCCTATATCCCCCAAGATAGAGAAACCATCCAATGGAGGATTAATCCCATCAACAGATGAAGGGGCTGAATGGCATGAATTAGGGACATTCAAAGGCTCAGATGATGATTACAGGTGCTTCAACATACAAGGTGACAAGTTCAAGGTTGTAATGTCTGCCGTGCCAATGATAACCTACCAACCCAACAGTATGCAAGTAGATGTTATAAAAGATAACAGTATCGTGGCAACAAAAACCATAGAATGGGGGGCTACAGAATACCCAAACAAAAAAAGGGAGATAATAGAAGTTACAAGCGGCCCTGGCAAATACTGTATTATGGTATATTCTGTGGATCTTGAAAATTGGCAGGTTACAATCTGGGACTACTATTAATGGCTCCTCTTCACAGATCCTTTAAAGTCTTATTCAAGTTTACTTGGATATCATGATGCAATCCCATCTTTTTAGGGGATATGGATTCTTATATTTTGGTAGATTCTATTGAATGTTTCTGGGCTGATATATTCTAGTCCGTTTGATGGGTCCAGGAATACTATGAAGCCGTCTGGGGTCATTCCAGCATATACTGTGAAGTGTCCATTAGTTCCTGGTACTATATAATAGGTTTGGGTGTGGTTAGCATCATAGGATGGATATCCTAGGTCTAGTATCCCATCATCTATTACTATAATATCATATTCTTCTGGCGGGCCTGTGTCTATAATGGCATTGTATCCAAAATGTTTGGCGGCTTTGACGATCTGTTGGGGGCTGTAGCCTTTGGGATTGTTGCCAAGATAGTCTACTATCATCTTCTCGGTTAGGTTAGCTCCTTTTTTGTTTGTAAGTGCTGTTGCGAGGGCTGCGGGTCCACATGTATAATTTGTTGTCTGATAGACTATCTTATAACCATATACAGTCTCTATTTTATTGGATGGTTCTTGGCGGACTTCAGGGCTTATAATGGCCCCTATTATTATGACGAATATTATCCCGAAGCAGCAGCTTGCCAGCACACCCCAAGTTGTGCTTGAGGTTTTAGCAAGTTTTGCACCGCAGTTTCTGCAGAATTTTGCCCCTGGCCTATTATATGTTCCACATTTTGGACATTTCAAAATGTTCCCCACATTATCGTTAATATTAAGAATTTTAGGGCTTTTGTCATGATCCCGATACCGATACCTGCGGGTAGGCCTGTTAGGAATCTTAGCATGTTGTTGCTTTCCCTTAAACCTAATAGTTGTGTGGATCCGTCAATTATTGTGGGTGCTGTTATTAGTGTTGCTGCGATGATTAATGTTGTTGTGTATTTTATGGGTGTGAGGTATGCTATGATGAAATAGGAGAATGCTCCGATGTATATACCAGTGCATCTTGAACAGACTGGAAAGTAGTGGCCTTTTATCGAGAATGTTCGGTCTGGTATTCTATGACAAATCTTGAATTTCATGTTAAAACCCCGAGGGTTTTTCATAATATTATTTTTTTGATGGTTGGTTAATAAGATTCCACCTCTTGTCTTTTATAATTGTTTATGATAATAATTAATTAAAAGTTAAACTTTGGGGGGATTATGATGGTTGATAAAGTTTCTTCCTCTATCCTTGATTTGACTGAGGGTGCGTGTGGTATATGTCATAGGATCCTAGAAGAGATTTCAGATCAGGGTATGAGGGCGGAGTCGAGGGAATGTTTTGAGGGTGTGGATGCTTGGCTAGTTGATGCTTCAGGGGAAACTGTGGGGGTGGGTAGGGATATAACTTGGGCGCCGGCTATACTTAGAGCAGAGATAGACGCCGGGATTTTACCAGAGGATATAGCATTTGAACTCGAGGATATTTTAACAGATAAAACCGATCTTAGAAGAGTGGCTAGAATGTCAGGTTATGGTAGGGTTGTGACATCCGCGGGGCTTATAATATCCCTTATTTGGGAAAATGGTGGGTATGTGGAGGTTAAAAGGGATGGTATAGGTGTTAGGGCGATATTCTATGATGAGAATGGTGATGAGATATCAAATTCAGTCACAGGATTTTGTCCGGTTTGCGCAATAAACATATCAGCTGGTAGGGTTCCCAGTATAAGGCGTAAAATAGCAGAACAGTTAAAAGGATCCAAGAACACAGGCCAAATAAAATATGAAAGGGGCATCCTAAACAGTATCAGGTGGAAAAACAGAAGAGTATACACTGACCTAATCGAAGATGATAAGATTATAGGAAGGAACTGGGGCTGTTGCATAGCCTATTCCACGGTGAGGGCTGAAATAGCAGCAGGATTAGGAAGTAAAAAATGGAATAGAATATTCAAACATTATTGCGATCAATGTCCCCTTAAACATTGTTGGATAGGGAAAGCCATGGGAGCCCTAGGGAACAAAGTACTCCATAGGATGAAAAACGTTAATGTAAAAGAGATTGTGAGAATGGAAGACTACATAACAGTAGATATCATGGACAACGAAAAGAGAGTAGGTTATGGTATAGGGACGCTCTGTTCACTAAGCGCTTCTGTAAACGCCCTTATGAGATCCGATGCCATCAAAATCCTTAAGCCAACACCAGCAGAAGGGTTCCCCTACAAAGAAAGAAAACGAAAAGAGGGATAATAGAATGGATGAGCATATCATAGAAGCCCTGGGAAGGGCAAAAATCATAATAAAGGATGGTAGGATAGTCTCACTCGGAGAACCCATGATAAAATACTGTCCACTATTCCATAAATATAGGGGCATCAAAGAACTAAACAAGGAAACTATACGTGAGAATATAGAATTCCGTATAAGGGACTTTGGGATGTGCACACCGGAAAGAGAACTCAAGATGAAAGATTTCCTCTCCTTCGGGGTCTCCGAGATAATCTCAACCCTCCTTGAAGAGAATATAATAGACTGCGCAGTGATGGTATGTGAAGGGGCTGGAACAGTTCTAATAACCGAACCAGAATTCGCACAGGGGGTGGGTGGGAGAATCTCAGGGGTGGTTAAAACAAGCCCCATAAAAAAGATCATAGAAAAACTTGGAGAAGAAAACGTATTAGAACCAGAAACTGGGAAAATAGACCAGCCCATGGGTGTTAAAAAAGCGCTAGACCAAGGATACAATTCTATAGCCGTTACAGTAGCCAACATAGAAGATGCAGTTAAAATAAGGAAAATGGACAAGAAAGTTTATATTTTTGCTGTTCACCTCACTGGTATAACAAGAAAAGAAGCCGAAATACTCTTTCAAAATGCTGATATCATAACATCCTGCGCTTCAAAACATATCCGCCACATCGGAGATAAAAAAGCACTATTCAAGGCAGGATATTCAATACCAATATACGCCGCCACAAAAGATGGTGAAAGGTTCATAAAAAAGCGAATAGAAAAAATAGGCGGCCTTAAAGAAAAGAAAAACCCCCCAATACCATATCCACTAATCTAGATATCCTACTTTTTGAAGCAATCGTCTTCTATATGATCTGCTATGGCCTTTATCACACAACTTTGGGTTATAAGACCCAATAATTTCCCATCTTCCACCACAGGAATCCTCTGATAGCCAGTCTCCACCATTATTTTACTTATAGTACCAATAGAAGCGTTCTTGTCAACTACAACAAGATCCCGGCTCATAATATCCTTCACTTTAAGTTTAAGAGCTTCACTACCAGCCAATAATATATCCCTATGTGTTATAAATCCAACAAGCTTATCCCCATCTACTACAGGCACTCCACCAATATTAGCCCGGACCATTTTCAACTTCGCGGCAGCCACAGACTCCTCTGGTGTCACCACGATAACATCCCTTATCATAATATCCTTTGCACAAAGTTCTCGTATCATAAACTTATTTGTGTTCAAAATTATATATTAAAGGTGAGGGGATCCAAAGTGACTCAAATGGAAGAAGCAAAAAAAGGCAACACAACACCCCAAATGGAAGAAGTGGCCAGAGCAGAAGATTATAAAATCAAAAATATCATGAAAAGAGTAGCACAGGGTAGAATTGTCATACCATCAAATCCAATACATAATCCAATCCCATGTGGGATAGGTGAAGGCCTATCCACAAAAATAAACGCTAATGTCGGATCCTCCCCCAAATTGGAGGATCCTGAATTGGAAGTTAAAAAATCACTTGTCGCCATCCAATACGGAGCAGACACCATAATGGATCTGAGCACAGGGCCGAAATTAGCCAAGATAAGAAAAAAAATACTAGAAGAGGTGGACATACCAATCGGCACAGTACCCATCTATGAGGCCGGTGTAAAAGCTGCAGAAAAAAATGGTTCAATAGTTGACATGGACGAAGACGACATCTTCAACACAATAGAGAAACAGGCAAAAGATGGAGTCGACTTCATGACAGTCCACTCTGGCATAACATTAGACACAGTGGAGAAACTAGAAAGATCAAACAGGATCCTGGGGATGGTGAGTAGAGGAGGAGTTTTCCTCGCCACATGGATAAAACATAACAAGATGGAGAATCCACTCTACTCAAACTATGAATACCTCCTCGAAATAGCCCATGAATATGATGTCACACTCAGCCTCGGTGATGGACTGAGACCAGGCTGCCTGGCAGACGCATCAGACACCCCACAACTACAAGAACTAATCATACTAGGAGAACTGGTTGAAAAAGCCAGGGAAGCAAATGTACAATGTATGGTAGAGGGGCCCGGACATGTCCCAATAGATCAAATCCCCGCGAATATGAAAATCCAGAAGACCCTCTGTAAGGGAGCTCCATTCTACGTCCTAGGTCCCATAGTAACTGACATGGCTCCAGGTTATGATCATATAAGCGCAGCCATTGGAGGGGCTATAGCAGCCTATTATGGAGCAGATTTCATCTGTTATGTAACACCAGCAGAACACTTAACCATACCAGGCATAAGAGAAGTTAAAGAGGGGGTTATAGCATCAAAGATAGCTGCACAGGCAGCTGATTCAGCTAAGAGGATGGAGAGGGCGTGGAACATGGAATTAGAGATGGCGAGGGCGAGAAGAGACTTCAACTGGGAGAGGCAATTTGAATTGGCATTTGACCATGAAAAACCCAGAAAGTATAGGATGCAATGTCCAGTTGAAGAAGAAGACATGTGCTCAATGTGTGGCGAATACTGCGCCCTAAGACTTTTCAAGAGACAATGAAAAAAACACCCCCACAGAATGCACCCCCCAGGGGGATAATAATGGAATACAAAAATTTAGCTAAACTCTATAACAAACTAGAATCAACAACCAAAAGATTAGAAAAGACTGACATAATAGCTGATTTCCTCAAAAAAACAGAAACCGAACTTTTACCAACCGTAACCTTACTCCTCCTAGGCCGTGTTTTCCCAACTTGGAGCGAAGAAGAGCTTGGAATCGGTCCTAAACTTCTAATGAAGGCAATATCAATCGTCACTGGTGCGAGTGTTGATGAAATAGAAGAAGAAATCCGCGAACAAGGCGACATCGGCAAAGCAAGTGAAGTATTATTCAAAAGAAAATCCCAGTTAACATTCACCCCACATCCCCTCACAGTCGAAAAAGTCTATAACGATCTTAAAAAACTGGCATACATAACAGGCAAAGGAGCCCAATCAAAAAAAATAGACATACTAATAGGCATACTCTCATTAGCCTCCCCAATCGAGGCCAAATATATAACAAGAACAATACTTGAAGAATTAAGGGTTGGGGCTGGTGAGGGTATTATAAGTGATGCCATATCACTAGCATTCAACATCGACAAAGAAATTGTTGAAAGAGCCTACATGCTCACCAACGACCTTGGGATGGTGGCCAAGGTTGCCAAGAGTGAAGGCGAAGCTGGACTCCGCAGACTCTCACTAGAACCTGGAAGGCCAGTGAAGCCAATGTTAGCCCAACTTGCAGAAAGCATAGAATCTGCCATAGAAGAACTAGGGGAGGCGCTCTGCGAAACCAAATATGATGGTGTGAGAGTCCAAATACATAGAAAAGATGATAAAATCCTCATATTCACCCGCAGGTTAGAAAATATAAGCAATGCTGTGCCCGAGATCATCAAGCGCGTGGAAAAATCGTTACCCCAAGAAGATTTCATAGTAGAAGGGGAAATCATCGTAAACATTGAAGGAAGACCCGGTTCATTCCAATACATCCTCCAAAGGGTGAAGAGAAAATACGACATCGAAGAAATGATAACCAGGATACCCCTCACACTCTACCTCTTCGACATCCTATATTATAGGGGGCCCCTCATAGACGAACCCTTCAAAGAGCGGCGCAAGATCTTGGAGTCTATAATCAGGCCCATAGATGGTAAGATAGAATTAAGTAGACAATTGAAGGTCACTACCGAGAATATCAAGGATGGCATATCACTCTTCAGGGAATCTATAAAAGAGGGACATGAAGGTATAATGATAAAAGATCCAAACGCACCATATATACCCGGGATACGGGGCAAAAAGATGCTTAAGTACAAGGCAGAACCCGAAACTTTGGATTTGGTGGTTATTGGTGGAACATACGGCAAAGGAAAACGTGCACACCTTATAGGATCATATCTGCTAGCGGCGAGGGATGATGAAACCGGTGAACTGAAAACAGTAGCACATGTTGCAACAGGCCTAGATGATAAAACACTCAAAGAACTCACAGAAAGGCTAAAGGAGATAACGATAGAGGAAAAGGGGAGAAAAATCAGGGTAAAACCTGAAATAATCATAGAAGTGGCATATAGTGAAATAGTAAAAAGCCCAGAGTATGAAAGCGGATATTCCCTTCGATTTCCAGTGGTGAAAAGGATAAGGGATGATCTCAGCCTAGAAGACGTTGACACCATAAAACGTATAGAATCACTCTTCAAACCATAAAAAATCCCACAATTATCCCAGATTTTGCGGCTTTTCTAAAAAACTTTTGATGTGCAGGCCACAAAATATAATAATACTTAATAGCCTATAATTAATATGGTGTTTATAGTGGAGGATGAGAAGATATTTAAAATTGTCATTTTCATGGCATTAGTAGGCCTTATAGGGATGATAGTGTCGGCTGGTAGTATCACGCCTCGGGAGGTTAAAATAAAAGAAATAGACAAGGGCATGATCGACGAAGAAGTCACAGTAACAGGTTTTGTGGAGGATATAAAAAATTCAAAGACTGGTAAAGCGTCATTCATCACATTAAATGATGGTACTGGGAAGATAACAATCGTAATATTTGAATCTGTTAAAAATGAGATTGAAAGATCCGACCTGAGTATAGAAATGCTCAAATACAGAAAAATAAAAATCATAGGGAAAATAGCAGAATACAAGGGTTCAATGGAAATCATACTTGAAGAGCCCCAAAACCTAAAAATATTATGAAACAACATTTAAGAAAACCTGGGATAATAGGGATTCCCAAAGCCCATTATTCCAGCGAATGATGCTCTCGATTCCATCCATGACAGTTTATATTCTCCCCCCTTTCTTGAGTATTCTTTAGCTCATCTCCCTCTATAAAAATTATGGTTCCAAGTAAATATCCCCCCACTTCCACAAAAGAAAAATGATAAGAGAAAAATAGGCTATATAATCCTTAAAACTAATATTAATCTACAACTCATACTCAAGATTAATAATGATTTCAAAATTCCACGAAAAGGTTGATAACAATGAAAAAACTATTCGGCACTTTTGGTGTTAGGAGGATCGCGAACAAACAATTAACACCAGAATTCGCATCAAAGCTCTCAGCAGCCTTCGGCTCTCTCATAGATGGAAAAGTTGCTGTGGGTGGTGATACAAGAACCTCCACCCCCATGATAAAACATGCTGTTATAGCAGGCCTCCTATCTAGTGGATGTGATGTTGTAGATCTTGGGATCCTCCCAACCCCTACTGTACAATATGCTGTTAGAAAATACTATGATGCAGGGGTTATCATCACAGCATCCCATAATCCCCCAGAATACAATGGGATAAAATTCGTCGATGAACACGGTATCGGAGTCAAAGAAGAAATAGAAGAAAAAATAGAGAAAATTTTCTTCGAAGAAAAAGTTGAAAGAGTTCCATGGGAGAATATAGGTTCCACAACCAGAAATAGGAGGATTATCAGAGAATACATAGATGAAGTTATAAAGAGAGTTGATGCCGACATTATAAGAGAGGCTAATTTTACTGTTGTAGTTGACTGCGGATCAGGAGCAGCCTCCTATACAACACCATACCTTCTAAGAGAGCTTGGATGCGAAGTCTTATCATTGAATTGTCAACCAGACGGCTTTTTCCCCGGACGAAACCCCGAACCAACCCCAGAAAACCTGAAAGACCTAATGAACACGGTTAAAGCCAGTGGAGCCGATCTTGGCATAGCCCATGACGGCGACGCTGACAGGACAATCTGTATAGATGAAAATGGAGAGTTCATCTTCGGCGATAAAACCTTCGCATTAGTAGAGAAGAAAATGTTAAAGGAAAACAAAGGAGGCTTAATTGTAACAACGGTAGCAACCACTTCAGCCATCTACGATATTGCAAAAGAAAACAATGGAAAGGTTATAACAACTCCAGTAGGCGATCTAATCGTGGCAAGAACCCTCAAAGAAAAAAAAGGACTCTTCGGCGGTGAAGAAAATGGCGGCCTAATATTCCCAGATTTCGTATATGGTAGGGATGGAGCCCTCTCAGCCGCCAAAATACTTGAGATCATGGCCGAAGAAGGCAAACCAATCTCTAAGCTCGTGGCTGAACTACCAAAATATTATTCTGAAAAGATGAAAATAAGATGTCCAGATGAACTTAAACCCAAAGTAATGGCCACCATCCAAGAAAAAGTTGAAAAGGACCCTAAAATAGATAGAATAGACACCACAGATGGCGTTAAAATATTTAAAGAAGATGGGTGGGTGATCATAAGACCATCGGGCACAGAACCCATATTCAGATGCTTCGCAGAAGCCAAAAGCCAAGAAAAAGCCACCCAAATGGCCAAATGGGGTATTAGTATCGTTAAAAAGTCCATCAATGAGATGAGCTAAAAAGTGAACCTTTTTATAATATAAATGAACATAATTATAGTAAAATTCTGCTGGTTGTTTAAAAAATGGACTCTAAGTATATCCTATTGGCCCTTGTAATAATTATTATACTGATTCTAGTTGGAGGCATATTCTACTTTTCTAAAGAAGAAAAGGAGAATATCACCCAAAATGTCACAAAACCCCAAGAAATCCAAAATAATCAAACAGTTACCACTAGTGGGATATCAGCAGAAGAGGCTCAGAATATCGCAGCTAATTACATGGCAGCAAACCCTGCGGAATTTGGGAATACCACAACTGGCACACCCTCATTAAGAGATGGAGTATATTATGTTCCAGTAGTTGTAATTACAAGTGAGGGACAACATCCACCAGGGACCATTGTAGCCTACATCCGAGTAGATGAGAAAACGGGGACAATATTAGGCATAGAACCCATAAAAATGTACTAGAAAAAATATAAAAAGGTTTTATAATTTTTGGGGCAGGTAAGTGTCTGCTATTGCAGCTACGCCTACACCCATCTCCACATCGAATCCAAGTTCTCTTAGGGTCATTTCAAGTGCTGAGAACGTTGTTATAAGTTCCCTGTGTGTTATGTTACCCATATGTCCTATCCTGAATATTTTACCCTTCAAGTGATCTTGTCCACCTGCAAGTTCCACATGATACTTGTTTCTCATGGTACCCCGCAGTTCAGCGTCTGTCACACCCTCTGGTAATTTAACCGCTGTAACAGTTGTGGATGAAACCTCCTCGTCAGGGAACAACTCGAGGCCCAAGGCCTTTATAGCATTCCTAGTGGCCTCAGCAGCCAATTCATGCCTTTTAATCCTATTTTCGAGGCCTTCTTCCTTCACAACCTTCAATGCTTCATGTAATGCGTATACTAATGAGACTGCTGGGGTGTAAGGCGTCTCTGGGGGTTCCATGCTGCTGGTCTTCCTATACTTTTTAAGGTCTAGATAGTAGCATCTTGAATTTGTGTTATCAACAACATTCCATGCATCATCACTTAATGTTATCGCGGCTAAACCTGGAGGTGCTGCGAGGCATTTCTGCGAACCAGTGACACAAATATCTATATTGTATCCATCAACGTCTACTTCAGCCCCTCCTAATGAGGAGACAGTATCAACAATATAAAGTGCATCATAATCATCTAGGATCTTACCTATTTCTTTTATGGGATTAGCAACCCCAGTAGAAGTTTCATTGTGCACTACAGTAACTGCTTTTATATTCTCATCCTCTTCAAGGGCTTCTTTAATATCATTAGGGTTTGCCGCTTTCCCCCATTCGACCTCGATCCTCTTTGATTCGCCCCCGAACGCTTCAACAATATTACTGAATCTTTCTCCGAATTTTCCACCGACCACATTAAGTATCTTGTCACCAGGCTCCAATATATTAACTATGGCCGCTTCCATGGCCGCAGTACCGGAACCTGTGAGTATATAGGACTTATTAGTGGTTCGGAATATGTCTGAGATCATCTCACTTGTTTCTGTTAAAAATTTGCCGAATATTGCGCTTCTATGGTTCACTATATTCTCTGACATGGCCTTTAATACCCTGGGGGTGACCCTAGTTGGACCTGGGATCATCAATAATGTTTCATCCATGAAAAACTCCTCCCAATCTCTATCACTTTCATATTAATAAAGAGGATTTTAAAAAGATTTATACTTATCCAAAGACCATGACTTAATAAACTTGGTCTTTTTGAATGTGATTATAATGGATCTTAAAACATGGATAGGCTGGTATGAGAAAATCATAGAAGATTTCAAATTCGACCCCCTCGCTGATATGGAAGCCGCCGAATACCTTAATGATTTCCTCCAAGAACATGAGAATATAAAAGTTGATATGGATGAACTGCCACATAATGATAAGTTCATAATCTTTGGAGCCGGACCATCCATTAAAAAGCATTTGAAGTTCTTAAAGGAGGATTTTGACCTTGGGGTTTTCACGATGATAGCTGCTGATGGGGCTACAACCGCCCTCCTAGAAGAATCCATACTACCCGATATTATTGTAACAGACCTTGACGGTAACATTGATGATATAATCAGGGCAAATAAGGCCGGTTCTTTCGTAGTGGTACATGCACATGGTAATAACCTGGAAAGGTTAAGATTTTATCTTCCAAAGCTTAGGAACATCCTTGGAACGACCCAGACGCCACCAATAGGAGATTTGCACAATTTTGGCGGTTTCACTGATGGTGATAGGGCTGTTTTCCTCGCGGTTGAATTAGGCGCCAAGCTCATAATCTTGGCTGGTATGGATTTTGGGGATATCATCACAAAATATTCAAGGCCCCAGATAAGTGAAAAGACAGAAAAAGCAGATAAGATCAAAAGGTTGAAACTGGAATATGCCAAGAAGCTTATAGATTGGATAATGGAAAACGAGGATGTTAAAATTTATAATCTCGTGGAGGCTAAATTATTGAAAGGTTAATATACTTTGAAGGATAATTATCATATCATGGGAATAGATGATATCCTCCTACATGATGAGACAATATTCAGGAATATGCAAGCCTTCGACCCTGATTATATCCCTGAGAATTTTAAGTACAGAGATTCGCAGATGGAAGCTCTTGCAGTTTGTATAAGACCTGCCTTGATGAATGGGAGGCCCATTAATGCTGTTGTACTAGGGGCTTGCGCGACTGGTAAGACCACAGCCATAAAGAAACTTTTTGAAATGGTTGAGAATAGTTCAGAGAAGGTTATATGCTCATATATTAACTGTCAATTGCATACTACACGTTTCGGCATATTTTCACAGATATATTATAAGATCTTTGGATATTATCCTCCAGAGACTGGGGTTCCATTTTCTAGGATATACCATGACATAATGCATAAACTTTCAACAGAGGATAAGGCCCTTATAGTTGCATTAGATGATGTTAACCACCTATTCCATGACAGGAAAGCTAATAGGATATTCTATGATATTCTAAGGGCGTATGAGGCTTTTGATAATGTTAGGACGGGTATATTCGCTGTATTATCTGATATTGAGTTTAGGTATGCTCTTGATAAAAATGTTGATTCAGTGTTCATCCCACAGGAGATAATATTCCAACCCTATAGTTATGAGGAAATATATGATATATTAAAGGATAGGGCAAGGATAGGATTCTATGATGGTGTAATCTCTGATGAACTAATAGATGAGATAGCAATTTTAGCATTTGAAACAGGAGACTTAAGATATGGTATAAACCTTTTAAGGGTCTGTGGGAACCTTGCCGAGGCGGAAGCCTCTCCTAGGATTAAAAAATCACACCTTGAAGAGGCTATAAAAGACACAATATCCACAAGTTTCAATGACACAATAAAAAATCTTTCAAAAAATGAAAGAGAATTCCTAAAAATTATCATAGATGCTGGAAGTGAAAACTTAACAGCAGGCCAAGCCTATAAAGAGTTTAAAAGGAGAACAGGATTAAGTTATTCATCATTTAATAGGATACTAGAAAAACTTGAATTTCTAAGACTTATTGACACCCCATTCACAGGTAAAGGTAGGCGTGGTAACGCGCGTCTTATAATCCCAAGATTCAAAAAGGAATTAGATAAATGAAGAACAGGTTCGCTGGATAATTAGAATTTGGCGTGCTCGCGAAAAAATACACACCCCCTATTATAAGTAAAAGGACAATGAATATTATAATACAAGCTTCAATATTAAGGTCAGTGAAATTCCCTTTTTTCCTTGACCTATCCAACCTATACATTTCATTTCACCTCCATAGTATGATTGTCAAATTTGGGAGAATATAACAAAAGAGGAAGAGAGCATATGAAAACTAATAATAGGTTGGAGAAAAACATGAAGAAAAAATTCGAATATTTCGAAGTAACAGCAGACGCCGGCTATTGGGCATACGGGTCAACAATGGAAGAAGCTTTTGAAAACGCGGCCCTTGCAATGTTCGAATTAATGACAGACACGAGGAAAGTCCAACCAAAAAAAGAAAAAAGGATAAAATTAGAAGCTGAGGATGAAATATCACTCCTACATGATTGGCTCGACGAACTCCTATTCCTAAAGGATACAGAATTCCTATTCTTCTCAAAATTCAAAGTTAATATACAAAAAAATAGATTATATAGACTAGAAGGAAAAGCCGTAGGCGATAACATAAATCCTAGTATACATGAAATTCGCGATGAAGTAAAAGCAGTCACCTATCACTTGATGGATGTGCGAGAAGAAAAAGGCCAATATAAAGTTAGAGTGATAGTAGACCTATAAAAAAGAGAGACCCTCCTTTGGTGGTGGATTATAATGAACGTGAAAAATATCCTGATAAAAGTTAGAGAATCGGTATGGGAAGTCCCCACAGATTATAAAGAGTGCATGCGCGTCCCTGGGCGAATATACCTAGACGAAGAAGCACTAAAAGACTTGGAGAAAGGAGCCATTGACCAAGTGGCGAATGTAGCATGCCTCCCAGGCATACAAAAATTTTCAATTGGCCTTCCAGACATACACTTCGGCTACGGATTCAGTATAGGGGGCGTTGCAGCATTCGACGCCAGAAATGGTATCATAAGTCCAGGTGGTGTGGGATTCGATATAAACTGCGGAGTCAGACTATTAAAAACAAACCTAGACCATGAAGAAGTCAAACCAAGAATAAAAGAACTCATAGACACACTATTCAGGAACGTGCCATCAGGCGTTGGAAGCAAAGGCAAAATAAGACTAAAAGAGGGTCAAATTGATGAAGTGCTAGAAAACGGCGCTGAATGGGCTGTTGAAAACGGATACGGTTGGGAAGAAGACCTAAAACACCTCGAAGAAAACGGTAAAATGGAAGAAGCCGACGCAACAAAGGTAAGCGAAAAAGCAAAAAAGAGGGGCATACCCCAACTAGGCTCATTAGGCTCAGGCAACCACTTCCTAGAAGTCCAAAGAATAGATAGAATCTTCAACGAAAAAGCAGCAAAAGCCTACGGCCTAGAAACTGGGAAAGTAACAGTACTAATCCACACAGGATCCAGAGGCTGCGGCCATCAAATCTGCTCAGACTACCTAAAAATCATGGACAAAGCCTACAAAAAATACAACATCAAAATACCAGACCGACAATTAGCCTGCGCCCCAGTAGACTCAGAAGAGGCAATAGAATATTTCCAGGCAATGGCAGCAGCAGCAAACTATGCATGGGCCAACCGACAAATGATAGTACACTGGGTGAGAGAATCCTTCGAACAAGTATTCAACAAAAGCGCAGAAGACATGGAAATGGAAATATTATATGATGTGGCCCACAACATAGCCAAAAAAGAAACCCACCCAATAAAAGGATTGAAAAGGGAAGTCTACGTTCACAGAAAAGGGGCTACAAGAGCCTTCGGCCCGGGGAGGAAAGAAATACCCTCCGAATATAGGAAAATAGGCCAACCAGTCATAATACCAGGTACGATGGGAACATCATCCTATGTACTCCACGGGACAGAAACTGCAATGAAAGAAACATTCGGATCCACAGCCCATGGAGCAGGGCGTAAAATGAGCAGAGCAGGTGCAAAGAGGACATACCGTGGCGAGCAAGTCCAAAGGAACCTTTCAAGGATGGGAATATACGTAAGGGCCACTTCAATGCCAGTGATCGCGGAAGAAGCGCCAGGAGCCTACAAAGACGTGGACATGGTCGTTAACACATCCCACAGGACAGGAATATCACGACTAGTCGCAAAAATGATACCATTAGGCGTCGCCAAAGGGTGACATAGTTGATAGGGATAATAGGTGGAACAGGAATCTATAAAACACCACAAGATGTGAAGGTGGAAAAAAAGATTATAAAAACACCCTATGGGGATTCACCCCCAATATCAATTTTCAAAATCCATGACAAAAAAGTCGCATTCATACCCAGACACGCAGAAGGCCACGACTATCCACCACACAAGATAAACTACAGAGCAAACATATGGGCCCTTAAACACTTAGGTGTCAATAAAATAATCGCAACCAACACCGCAGGATCACTCCACAAATTCATCAAACCAGGGACAATAGTCACACCAGATGACTTCCTAGATTTCACGAAAACGAGAATAGGAACATTCTATGATAAAAATACAGTCCACGTGGATGTTACAAAACCATACTGTCCAAAACTCAGAAACATACTACTATCCTCTGGCGAAGTGGAGGATGGTGGAGTATACGTGTGTACAGAAGGGCCCCGTTTTGAAACTGCAGCTGAGATAAGAATGTTCAAAATCCTAGGAGGCACAATTGTGGGGATGACAGGATTACCCGAGGCCGTGCTCGCAAGAGAACTTGAAATGTGCTATGCGAGCCTCTGCCTGGTATCAAATTATGCAGCGTCAATCTCAGAGGATAAACTCACCATAAAAGAAGTCTTCAATGTCCTGGAGGAGAAAAGGCCCATTATAGTGGATATTATAAATAGGAGTGTTGAGATGATTGATGAATCCCCATGTGAATGTCATGAGGCGCTTAAAGGCGCCTCTGTAGATGAAATACTCAAAGGGGAGATGCCAAAATGAAAGTTTTATTATTATGTGGAAGTCCGAGGAAAGAAAGCAACACCATGACAGCCCTAGAAAGATGTGCCGAGAAAATCAGGGAAGAAGGCCTTGAAACCGAGATAATTTCTTTAAGGGGAATGGACATTAAATCCTGTAGAGCATGCTTAACCTGTGCGAAGACGGGTGAATGCGCAATAGATGATGGACTCAACACCATCATCCAAAAAATAAAAGAATCAGAGGGATTCATAGTAGGATCTCCAGTATACTTTGGAACAGCACGTGGCGATGTCATGTCAGCACTACAGAGGATAGGGATGGTTTCAAGGGCCTCTGACAGGTTCCTAAAATGGAAGGTCGGCGGACCCATTGCAGTGGCCCGTAGGGGTGGTCAGACAGCCACAATACAAGAGATGTTAATGTTCTATCTCATAAATGATATGATAGTCCCAGGTTCAACCTATTGGAATATCCTATTTGCTTGGGCTGCTGGCGAAGTTGAAGATGATAAAGAGGGTATTGAAACTGTAGAACATTTCGGCGAAAACGTGGCTAAACTAATCAAAAAAATATACTAGACCCCCCCCATTGAACACCCCATTTTAGGGGGATTGTAGATTGAAGATAGCCGTCGCATCATCTGATGGTGAAAATGTGGACTTGCATTTCGGCAAAGCATCTAAGTTTATTATCTACGAGTTCGATGGTGAAAAAGTGGAGATGATTGATGAGAGGAAAGTTAACGTTGACTTTGCTGAAAAACATCAATGGATGAAAACATTAGATGCTGTTAGAGATTGTGATATTGTAATAGCTGTCCAGGCTGGATTAAGGGCTAAATTCGGCCTTGAAGAGGCGGGTATAAAATTCGTATCAGATGAAGGGCCCATAGATGATGTTATCAGGAGGTATATTAAACATTACAAGTTCATGAAAAGCTAAATATTTAAATATCTTCTAGGCTAATAATCTACTTCAATATTTTGGAAAATTAGGACCAAAGTTTTGTAATTCTAATTTTTCATGGAAAAATTCACAATTTTAGGGTGATATAATGGCTAAAGTGAGAAGAAGAAGAGCAAGAGACACTTGGAAAGAAAAGAAATGGTATACTGTAACAGCCCCGAGTTTATTCGGGGAAAAAGAGATAGGTGTTACACCTGCACGTGATCCTAAACTATTATCTACTAGGAGAGTAGAGGCTACGATGCGAGAACTTACCGGTGATTTTTCAAGACAATATGTTAAATTAAAATTTGAGATAGAGAACGTTACAGGAGACAAGGCAAGTACTAAGTTCATAGGCCATGAACTTACAACAGATTACGTGCGAAGCATGATAAGAAGAGGTACTAGTCGTGTTGACGCTCCAAAGATAGTGAAGACAAAGGATGGTTACAAGGTAAAGATTCACACCCTCGCCATAACAACCCGACGAGCCAAATCATCACAGCAAAGATACATGCGTAAGATCATAGAGGACAAGATAGAGGAGCTCGCAAGTGAGAAAACATTCAACGAGCTCGTGGAGGGTATTGTAACAGGGAAAATAGCCTCAGAGATATACCATGAAGCCAAGAAAGTCTACCCCCTCAAAAGGGTTGAGATAATAAAGACTAGGGTATTAGAGGAGCCAGCCTAGAAAAGGAGCCCAATGATGGGGGGTCCCCCATATGAAAGACTTTAATTGGATTTATATCATTATATGCATACTTATAGGCTTTTTAACTTACAATCGGTGCGCCTTGGACTTTTGGGGGTCCCTCCTAATGGTTATAATGGGTTTTCTTATAATAGTAGCTGCTGGGTTTAATTGGCTGATTTTAATATTCATTTTTTTGATTCTAAGCCTTTTAGCCACAAAATATAAGAAAAATTATAAGAAGTCCATGAAACTCTATGAAGGTAGAAGGAACGCTCGAAACGTCATCTCCAATGGTATAATACCATTTATAATGGCCAGCTTCAGCTACTATGACGGGTTCCTCGGGGGATTCATAGGATCCGTGGCAACTGCAACAGCAGACACGCTAGCAAGTGAAATAGGAGTGTTACAGACGCCTAGACTAATAACAGATTTGACAAGGGAGGTTAAACCTGGAACAGATGGTGGTGTATCACTCCTAGGAACCGCTGCAGGCATCATCGGAGCAGGTATCATCGGCCTATCAGCATACTTTCTCAATATATGCCCTAACCCACTAATATCTGTTAAAATAGCCGTGATAGCAGGCACCATAGGATGCTTCATGGACAGCATACTAGGCGCTTTATTTGAACGAAAAAATTACATTAACAATGAACAAGTGAATCTATTAGCAACAGTTACAGGGGCAGCTGCAGGGATAATCCTCCTCCATTTCTAACATAAACAAGGTGGGAAAATTATGAAAAGCCTGATAATGATAATTGATGGGATGGCAGACCGTCCAATACCAGAACTTGGAGAAAAAACACCCTTAGAAGCTGCTGAAACCCCAAATATGGACAAGTTAGCGGAAAATGGTATTAATGGTATCATGGACCCGATAAAACCTGGTATAAGGGTTGGGAGCGACACCGCACATCTTTCAATCTTGGGATACAACCCATATAAAGTCTATACTGGTAGAGGACCATTCGAAGCCGCTGGGGTTGGAGTAGAAGTGAAACCAGGAGACATAGCATTCAGATGCAATTTCGCAACCCAAGACGAGGATGGGATAATAATAGACAGGCGAGCCGGCCGAATAAGGGAAAAAACTGACAAGATAGCTGAAACAATCAACTCCATGAAAATAGAAGGCTTCGAAGACGTTGAAATAATCTTCAAGGAATCTACAGGCCACAGGGCAGTACTAGTTTTAAGGGGTGAAAATCTTTCAGATAAGGTATCCGATTCAGACCCTAAAAAGGAGGGCAAACCCCCAAAGGCCGTTAAACCCTTAAACGACTCCCCGGCCGCTGAAAAAACCGCGAAACTCCTAAACAGACTAGTCGAAAAGTCATACAAATTACTTAAAGAACATCCAGTCAACATAGAACGTTTAAAAAGGTCTGAAAACCCTGCTAACATCATACTACCAAGAGGAGCTGGAGAAGTACCCCATATAAGAAAATTTGAGGAAAAATATGGGCTAAAAGCAGCATGTATAGCCGAAACAGGGCTCATAAAAGGTATAGGGAACCTGACAGGCATGGAAATCATAGAAGTGGAAGGAGCAACCGGGGGCATAGACACCAACCTAAAAAATATAAAAGACGCAATCATTGATACAATAAACAGCCAATATGATTTCATACTCGTAAACATTGACGGCGCCGATGAAGCAGGCCACGACGGAGACCTGAAAGGCAAAATAGAATTCCTAGAAAAAGTTGATGAAATACTCGAAGACTTCCCATTAGATGAAATGTTTTTTGTCTTCACAGCTGACCACACCACCCCAATAAGTGTAAAAGACCATACCGGAGACCCAGTACCCATCGTAATTAACGGTCCAGGTATAAGAGTGGACAACATAAAAAGATTCAATGAAAGAGAAGCAAGCAAAGGCGGACTCTGCAGGATAAGAGGATCAGATATAATGAACATATTACTCGACCTAATGGATAAAACAGAAAAATTCGGTGCATAAAAATGAAACTTTTTGGAACATCAGGCATCCGAGGAAGATTTAAAGAAAAACTAACAGCATCATTATCGTTAAATGTTGGGAAAGCCATCGCAACCTACCTCAAAGGAGAAGGTGAAGTCGTAGTAGGATATGATCCGCGCACATCAAGCCAACTCATAGAAAACGCATTATCCGCGGGGCTGATGGAAGGAGGGTGTAACGTCATCAAAATAGGAATGGTCCCCACACCACTCATAGGATATGCCACTTCCAAACTCGAAGCCAAGGCAGGTGTAATGATAACAGCATCACACAACCCACCAGAATACAATGGAATAAAAGTATGGAACCAGAATGGAATGGCATACTCACCAGCACAAGAAAAGGAAATAGAAAGAATAGTCCATGAAAAAGATTACATTACGGTAGACTGGGACAATCTAGGAAGTTCATATCACTTGGACATTACAAAAATGTACATGGAAAATGTCCTAGAACATGTTAAGATAAAACCCGGTCTTAAAGTAGTTGTTGATTGTGGTTGTGGAGCAGCATCACATATAACCCCAATAATTTTAAGGAGAGTTGGATGCGAAGTCTTATCATTGAATTGTCAACCAGACGGCTTTTTCCCCGGACGAAACCCCGAACCAACCCCAGAAAACCTGAAAGACCTTTATCATTGAATTGTCAACCAGACGGCTTTTTCCCCGGACGAAACCCCGAACCAACCCCAGAAAACCTGAAAGACCTCATGAACGCGGTTAAAGCCAGTGGAGCCGATCTTGGCATAGCCCATGACGGCGACGCTGACAGGATGGTGGCAGTTGACGATAAAGGCAGGTTCGCAGACTTTGATAAACTTCTAACACTCATTGCGAAAGAAAAAGGTGGGAAGATCATCACCACAGTAGACGCATCCATCAGCCTTGATGAATGTTTAAAAGAAGTCGGGGGAGAGGTCATAAGGACAAAGGTTGGGGACGTGCATGTTGCAGAAGCCCTAATCAGAGAAAAAGGATCATTCGGAGGGGAACCATCCGGCACATGGTTACACCCAGAATTCTCCCTATCACCCGACGGAATATTCTCCGCCCTCAAACTCGTTGAAATAGTATCAAAGAAAGGCCCATTATCCAAATTACTCGATAGAATACCATCATATCACAATATAAGGGATAAAGTACCCTGTCATGATACGAAAAAAGGTAATGTGATGGACAAAGTTAGAAAACAACTACCAAAACAATTCAAAGAAAAAATCGAAAAAGATAACATAGACGGTACAAGAATATCACTAAAGGATGGCAGCTGGGTACTCATAAGACCATCAGGCACAGAACCATATATAAGAATCAGAATAGAAGCTAAAGATGAAAAAACAGCCAAAAAACTTCATAATATAAGCCGATCATTCATAGAAAAAGTTATAAGGGGATTATAATGCAAGCAGTCATCCTAACTGCAGGTGAAGGGACAAGGATGAGACCCCTCACACTCACAAGGCCCAAGACAATGCTCCCAATAGCAGGCAAACCCATACTACAATATAACATAGAAGCCCTAAGAGAAAACGGCATCAAAGACATTATAATGATAACAGGATACCATGAATCAAAGGTGAAAGAATATTTCGATAACGGGGACAAATTCAACGTAAATATAAGATACCATACACAAAAGGAGCAACTAGGAACAGCACACGCAATAAAATATGCCAGAGAATACATAGAAGATGATTTCATAGTACTCAACGGCGACATCATCACAGAACCAGCCACCATCACAGACCTACTATCACATTATAAAAAAGCAGACACCACCATAGTACTCAGAGAAGTTAAAGATCCAAGCCAATTCGGAGTTGTTACACTAGAAGGAGACAATGTAAAAGATATCATAGAAAAACCACCAGCAAATAAAGCCCCAGGGAACCTAATAAACACTGGAATATACCTATTCAACCATAAAATATTCGATTACATTGAAAGGACAGAAAAATCACCCCGCGGAGAATACGAGATAACAGATTCCATCAAAATGCAAATAAAAGACAATTTAACAATAAAAGGTATAATATCCAAAAGGCATTGGGTAGACGTTGGAAAACCATGGGAACTACTAGAAGCCAATGAAACACTCCTTAAAAACATGAAAGAGGATATAAAAGGTGAAATAGAGGACAACGTCACAATCCATGGGCCGATCATCCTAGGAGAAGATAGCATAATAAGATCAGGAACATACATTATAGGCCCCGTCTACATAGGAAAAAACTGTGAAATAGGACCCAATTCCTACATCAGAGCAAACACGTCAATAGGAGACGATGTAAGCATAGGAAACGCCGTTGAAATCAAAAACTCCATAATAATGGATAAAACAAATATAAACCATTTATCCTATGTAGGAGATTCTGTCATCGGAGAAAACTGCAACCTCGGCGCGGGAACAAACATAGCAAACCTCAGATTCGACGATAACCATGTAAAGATGACTATAAAAGGGGAAAAAATAGACACAGGCCGCCGCAAGATGGGGGTGATCTTCGCAGATAATGTTAAAACTGGTGTCAATTCCTCCTTTAACCCAGGCATTAAGGTAGGTGTTGGATCCCACATAGGACCTGGGAGTATAATATCACATGACATACCATCAAACAAACTAGTAATAGTAAATCAAGAACATATAATCAGTAAAAGAAACTAAATTCGCAACCTAACCCCCACAAAATTTAAGGTTTAGAAGCCCTCCTACTGTATCTATAGGATGGCCCAAAAATCCTATTATACGGATTCTTATCACGTCCAAATAAAAGTTTTATTTTAATCCTTCACACCCTAGGCGTGGGAATAGATTCTTAAGAAAATACTTATTAACTCTATATACTAATTATATCATAACGGCCTCTAATTCAGGTGTAGAAGATGGGAAAGAACTTTAAAGTCTTCAGTGGAGCTAAAATAATAGGTGAAGTCGAAATAGGGGATCATTCATCAATCTGGTATAACGCCGTGGTGAGAGGTGACATCGAACCCATCAAGATAGGCTCATATTCCAATATCCAAGACAATTGTGTAGTACATACAAGCAAAGGCTTCAAGACCATAATAGGAGACTATGTATCTGTAGGACATGCAGCTGTATTACATGGTTGCAGGATAAAGGATAATGTACTTATAGGGATGAACGCAACCATCCTCAACGGCTCCACCATCAACGAAGATTCCATTATAGGAGCGGGTACTGTTGTAACCGAGGGAAAAGAATTCCCACCAGGGAGTCTAATACTCGGCGTCCCAGGGAGGCTAATAAGAGAACTTACAAAAGAAGAGATAAAATCTGTAAAAGACAATGCACTAAGATACTCTAAACTCGCCAAGAAGGGGTTATAATGGCCAAGATAAGGGATACCATACTACAAATAGAACCATATGTACCTGGAAGATCAACTAAAGAAATAGCTGAAGAATACCATCTTAAAGAAAGCGAAATCGTGAAACTCGGATCCAATGAAAACCCCCTCGGACCTTCACCTAAGGCTGTTAAAGCAGTGAAACGCGAAACCAAGAACATGCATAGATACCCCGAATCGGGATTGGATGATCTTAAAAAAGCAATTGCAGACTATTCAGGAACATCCCCCAATCAGATAATAGTTGGGGGTGATGGCGCCGATGAGATAATAGATCTACTCGGTAAAACCTTCATGGAAACTGGCACAGAATTCATCGTACCAATACCATCCTACATGTATTATGAATATACTCTACGCCCATATGGTGCAAGACCAGCCTATGCAAAATGGGACATGGAAAAGAATACCGTTGATACAAAATCTGTCATAGAATCCATAAATGATAAAACACGGCTTATATTCTTGTGCACTCCCAACAATCCTACCGGTGGCCTGATCCCAAAGGATGATATAATCAAGATACTTGAGTCAACCTCTGCATTAGTTGTGGTGGATGAAGCCTATTTTGAATTTGCACGTGTCAGTAACATAGAACTTCTCGAAGATTATGAGAACCTGCTCATCCTAAGAACATTTTCAAAGGCTATGGGCCTTGCTGGTATGCGTATAGGTTATGGTATTTCAAATCCCAGGATAATAGATTATATGCATCGTGTTAAGCCTGTTTTCAGTTTGACTAGACTTTCGCATGTAGCCGCCCTTGCAACATTATCTGACAAGGATTATATAAAGAGATCTGTTGAATTTTCAATTAAAAGTAGAGAATATCTATATTCCAGACTTCTACAAATGGATAAGATCAGAGTCCTCAGATCCTATGCAAATTACCTACTAGTAGATATACGCGAAACTGGCATGAACGCGGGTAAATTGACGGATGAGCTGCTGAAGAGGGGTGTTATAGTTAGAGATTGCACATCATTCAAGGGCTTGGATGAATATTGGATACGTGTGAGTGTGGGGACAATGAAAGAAAATGATAAGTTCATAGAAGCCCTTGGGGATATCATAGAGTGATTTTATGAAGATTGGAGATTATAGTATTTCTACAGTGGATTTTCCAGGCACGCCATCACTTGTAATATTCCTCGCTGGTTGTCCGCTTAAATGTCCATATTGCCATAATCCAGAACTAATAAAAGGAGGAAAAAATGTTTCACTCAAAGACATTTACAAAAAGATAATAGAATCCAAGGATTTAGTGGATGCTATTGTGATAAGTGGTGGCGAACCACTCCTACAAATAGACGAACTAGTGAAAGTTCTAGAATTCGCCAGGTCACAAAACCTTAAAACGAAATTGGACACCAATGGCTACCAGCCAAAACATGTCAAGAGGATAAAGGACTTATTAGATTATGTTGCACTTGACGTTAAATCCCCATTTGAAAAATATCGGAAGCTCTTCGGTTTGGATGGGGATAAGGTTAAAGAAACAATGAATATATTATCAGAATCCAAGGTCTTTCTCGAGTGCAGGACTACCTATGTCCCTAACCTGTTAAAACCAGGAGACATTGTAAGGATTGCTTCTCAAATCAATTGCGACCTTTATGTGATACAACAGTTCAGGAACAAGATGGTACTCGACCCCAAACTCAAGAATGTTAACCCACCATCGCCTTCCATTTTAAAGGACATCGCAAAAAAAGCTAAAAGGTATTGTGAAAACGTGAAGATCAGAACGCAAGAATTTGGAGAAGAAAAAATATAAGTAGCAGTGGAGGGGGTGAATTGCCCATCCTATCATTCAACAGCCGCCAAATCAACCTTATAACCGGCGAAAAGAACATGACAATACGTAAACTGTGGAAGAAACGCCTAAAGGTAGGTGATAGACTCCACTGTTACTGGAACCTCATATCAAAAGAGCGTCAAAAAGTTTTCGAAGCCGAAGTTACAAGTGTAGAAATCATAAAATTCAAAGACCTTATAAAAGATGATAAACTAGCCCAAGAAGACGGTTTCAAAGATGCTAATGAACTTAAAAGAGAATTTGAGAGGATATATGGGGAAGTGGATGATGAAACCGAATTTCAGATTATAAGATTCAAAAAATTGCCAATCGAAGAATGGGAAGGCGAAAAAATAGACCAAAAGGCCATGATAATCCAAAAAGCAGACATACTATTCGACCTTGGAAAATATAAAGAATCAAAAACATGCTATAATGCAGCTTTAAAATTAGACCCAGAAAATGTCTACATACTAAATAGGCTAGCAGACAACCTCACAAGACTTGGAAAATTCCAAAAGGCAATAGAATACTATGACAAGGCATTAGAATTAGAACCAGAAAACGAACACATATGGAACAACAGGGCAATCACATTACTCAACGCAGGTAACATAAAAGGAGCATTAAACTCCAGTAATAAAGCTCTCAAAATAAATCCAAAGGATACAACCATATTATACTGGCATGGAGTGATACTAGAGATTATGGGAGAAAAAAAAGAAGCACTCAAATACTATGATAAAGCTATTAAAGCAGATAATAAAAACGTAGGAGCATGGAACGCTAGGGGCGATCTACTATCAGAACTCGGAAGAAAAGAAGAAGCCATAAAATCTTATGAAAACGCATTAAAGTTCGCATTAGAAGATGATGAAAGTGCAACGCTCTGGAATAGGAAGGGCAATGCACTATTCGAACTTGGAAGATTTCAAGATGCCCTAGAATGCTATGACAGGGCATTAGAGTTAGAACCGGAAAATGATATATTTTGGAGCAACCGTGGCGTCACATTACTCGAATTAAACCGCTTCGAAGAAGCCCTCGAATCATTCAACAGAGCACTTAGAATAAACCCAAAAAACGAAGACGCCAAAATACTTAAAGAAGAATGCCTAGAAAACCTCTGAACACCCTCAAACCCCATCACAACTAATATAAGCTCTGCAAACATCCCATAAACCCTCCAAAAAGGAGATTCACCCCCATCAGTTGGAAGCCCCCTTTAATCGATAAAATTTGGCGGCAATGGGATATCTTCTTCCTCAACTTTTATTTCAACCAAAATTGGCTCATTCATCTGAAGAATACTTGAAAATGTATCATCTAACTCTTCTGGCTTTTCTATCCTAAAAGATTTTATATTATATGATCTTGCTAATTTAACAAAATCCGGATTTTTAAGATGGACTTGGTAGCTTTCGCCATACTCCATCTCCTGCCATTGCCTTACTATACCCAAACTGGAATTATTCAATATGCATATTATAATAGGCAGTTTCCTCTCCATTATTGTCCCAAGCTCTTGCATGGTCATCTGAAAACCTCCATCACCTACTATCAAAATTATCTTCTTTCCGGGTCTTGCCAAGCCGACTCCAACTGATGCTGGAAGTCCATAGCCCATAGGCCCGAACGCCCCTGAATATATTAATGAACGGCTTTCCAAGACCCTCCTATAAAGTGTAACCCACGTTGTATGGCTTCCAGCATCATTCACTACAATAGCATCAGGGGCCAGATCAAATATCCTGGATATAACTTGGCTGGGTTTAAGGGGATAATCTTTCAAGAGCGGCGGATCATCATATGCTGGGGGATTCTTAGTCGAATACTCCTTCAATTCTCTGATCCAATCAGTATAGGAACTCACTTTGGATTTTATTATTTCTATGAATTCCTTAACATCCATTTGGAGATTAACATCGCCTTTGAATGTTTTCTTGTCGATATTCACATGTATTATTGGCGAATCTCCAAACCCTATTATGGTTCTTTCAGATATTCTGGAACCTAATGCTATGATCAAGTCACAGTTTTTCCCGGCATAATTAGCTGTGGGAGTGCCCCTCGTGCCTATCATACCCAAACATAGTGGATGATCTTCACCTATAACACCTCTCGCAGGATATGTTGTCGCAACTGGTATATTATGGGCTTCTATAAGTTCTCTGAGATCATCTTCGGCCCGACTCCAGAGCACACCAGCACCTGCAACTATGAGAGGCCTTTTAGACGATTCTAATAAGCTGATAGCCTCTCCCATGCTAGTATAATCCCTCATGGGAGAATATTCTACCTCCTCTATTAGTAAATCTTCCCTTATCTCCTCTTGGAATATGTCCTTATTTATGTTAATGTGGATGGGGCCCATAGGTTCTCTACTAGAATATACTAGGGCCTTTTTCAACATTGATATGGTTTCTTCACCATTTCTTGGTTTGAAGGTGTATCTTGTGATTGGCTTGAATATTTTCTCCAATTCAACTTCCTGGAATACGTTTAACCCTATCTGGTTCCGTGGAATATCCCCTGTGATCACGATTAATGGTATGGAATCCTTATAGGCTGTTGCAACACCCATAACAAGATTCAGGGCACCTGGACCCCCTGTGGATATGCAGACGCCGATTTCCCCAGATGCGCGCGCATACCCATCCGCTGCATGCGCAGCCCCTTGTTCATGCCTTAAAAGTATGTGTTCAATGCTTGAGGTCCTCATGGAATCATAAAGGGGTAATACATGTTCACCTGGATGACCGAAAACATATTTTATACCAGCGTCTTCTAATAATTTTATGATAGCATCGGAACATTTCATAGACCAAATCCCCTAAATATAACTTTAAAATATTATCTCAAACCAAAAATACATATAAGGTGAGAATTTATGAGCGACCATCTAGATGCATTACTCCATGAGAAGAGAATATTCTATCCACCAGAAGAACTTGTTAAAGAAAGCAATATTAGGAAATGGATGGACGAAAGGAATATAAAAGGTTACTCTGAACTCATTAAAAGATGTGAAGAAGACCCAGAATGGTTCTGGGACGAGTTAGCACAAGAATTGGACTGGTTCGAACCCTATACTAAAATATTAGAATGGAATCCTCCATATGCCAAATGGTTTGCAGATGGTAAATTTAACATAGTCCACAATGCACTTGATAGGCACGCTAAAGGGTGGAGAAAAAATAAAATAGCCTACATATGGGAAGGAGAGGATGGTAGGCGAAGGAAATTAACATACTTCGACCTCTACAGGGAAGTGAACCGATTAGCAAATGCTCTGAAAGGATTAGGAGTCAGGAAGGGGGATAGAGTAAGCATTTATCTTCCGATGATACCAGAACTGCCCATTGCAATGCTGGCATGCGCAAAAATCGGGGCAATACACAGCGTAGTCTTCTCAGGATTCTGGGCCAAAGCATTCAAAGAAAGGGCAATAGACGCGGGATCGAAGATAGTGATAACAGCTGACGCGTTTCACCGACGAGGAAAACTTATAAAACTCAAAGACACATTAGACACAGTCATAGATGATATACCGACCATAGAGAAGGTCATAGTTGTAGAACACTTAAAGACAGAAGTGGATATGAAAGAGGGAAGAGACGTCTTCTGGGACGACCTCCTAAAAGGACAAGAAAAAGAATGCGAAACCGAAATACTAGGAGCCGAGGACACATTGTTCATACTCTACACCTCAGGAACGACAGGCAAACCCAAGGGCGTGGTACATACACATGGAGGATACGCTGTGGGAACCTACACAACAATGAAATTCGTCTTCGACATCCGAGACGATGACATCTATTGGTGCACAGCAGACATAGGATGGATAACAGGCCACAGTTACGTAGTTTATGGACCCTTGATAGCAGGGGCCACATCAATTTTATATGATGGCGCTCCAGACTATCCAGACCCTGGAAGACTTTGGAAGATGATAGAAGATTACGGGGTTACAATATTCTACACTGCACCCACCCTAGTGAGGATGTTCATGAAATACGGTGAAAAGTGGCCCCAAGATCATGATCTGAGCAGTTTGAGGTTGCTAGGATCTGTGGGGGAGCCTATAAACCCAGAGGCGTGGATGTGGTATTATGAAAATATTGGTGGAAGAAGATGTCCTATAATGGATACATGGTGGCAGACCGAAACAGGAATGCACATTATAACACCTTTACCTATAAGCCCATTGAAACCAGGTTCAGCATATAAACCCTTCCCAACGATAAAAGCTGATGTATTAGATGATGATGGTAACAGTTTAAGGGGTGAAGGTGGGCACCTTGTAATTAAGACTCCATGGCCGGCGATGTTCAGAACACTTTACAAGGATGAGAAACGTTACATTGAGTCCTATTGGAGTAAATTCCCCAACATTTACCTTACAGGGGATGTTGGGAGGATAGACGAGGATGGTTACTTCTGGATACAGGGTAGGGAAGATGATATCTTGAATGTTGCAGGTCACAGGATAAGTACTGCAGAGGTTGAATCTGCGCTTGTAAGCCACCCCCTTGTGGTGGAGGCTGCAGTTGTTGGGAAACCAGATATTCTCAAAGGAGAGGAAATAGCGGCTTTTGTAATATTAAAAGAGGATGTTAAACCGACCCAGCACCTTAAAGGAGTGCTCAGAGAGCATGTGCGGAAGGAGATAGGCCCTATAGCAACTCCAAGTTATATTGGGTTCGTGGATGATCTTCCCAAGACTAGATCGGGTAAGATAATGAGGCGGATAATAAAAGCGAAACTTATAGGGGAAGATGTGGGTGATACGAGCACCCTCGCGAACCCCGAGGCCGTTGATGAACTGGAGAAAGCATTATAGTGGTTCCTGGTAGCTTCCGTTATATTCTCCAGAGCCCTTAACTTTGAATACAATGGCCTGCGCTATTCTCTCCCCTCTTTTTATTTTATATTCAAAGTCCCCGTAATTATAAACCAAGAATCTTAATCTTCCTTGGAATCCTGGATCTCCAAGTGCTGTGTGTACTCCTATAAAAGATCTTAGTAGTGTTGAACGAGGGAGGTATATCATAGCATAACCCTTTGGGATTTTTATTTTTCTGTCCACGGTTACAAGGTAAGCTTTTTTAGGTTTTAAATTATAAAGTGGAGGTTTTAACTTTCGGAGTTCTGGTAATCTTTTTTTATCATCTAAGAGCGATGCGGGGCCGGCTTGTTCGAATACTTCGTCAAGGCGCAAGTCTATACCAGCTGGTTGTATTAGATCTTCGAATTCCGGGAAAAGCTTTATAAGTTCTTTTTCTCCTAACATCTTATTTTGCTCCCGTCAATATGGTGAATTTCGGGTGTGTTCCTATGATGATGGTTTTTCCCAAATTTTTTTAAGTTCTGGGTGTATTCCATCTATTATTCCAAGTTTTTCCATCGCCTTGCCATACGTTTCATGGATTGTTTTAAATTCTGGCCTTATCATACCCCTAAACGCATCATATCCCATTACTCTACCATAATTTTCTGTTATAGACCATATTATTTTATTAAGATCTTCTATGATGTCTTCTGGTTTGTATTGGGATCTTTCTACATTAGATTTTATGGTGTTGAATTCTATGGCTGCATTTGCTTTAACTTCAACGTCTTCGAGGATCTGTGGACATTCTTTGTATGGTAATGACTTTTTTAACATTCCCCTGGCTGGTGCCACTCCCATTATTTTACTGGCTCCAATTGACATTGCAAGTAGTATGTTTTCATATATTTCAAGGGTTAATCTGGTTTTTTCTTTTTCATTAGTGGGTATTTTAACCTCTTTTTCCATCCTGGGGAGTGAAATTGGCGGTTTTATTTCAGGTAAACCTTTAACCTCCTCCTTTGGATGGGTTAATTCCCCTTCTTCCTCGGGTAAACTTTTAACTTCTTCTGGAATGGTGATTTCTTTTTTTATCTTGGGTGGAACTTCACCAGCCTTCTTTTTGATTTTTGGTGTTTTTTCTATCTGGTGGAGTTTTTTTCTATTTTTTTCTGATACGAGGATTATGTGGCCGAGTTTGGCGCCTTTGTCTGCTATTACTATAAGGTGGATCTCTTCAATACCTAGTAGTATCATGTTATTCTTTTGGAATTCTAGAATTATTTTCTTGCAGCGGCCTTGTCCTGTTCTTTTAAGCAGCTTTTGGGATGATTCGTTTATAACCCTTGCCATGGACTCTATCTGTGTTTTATCGATCCTTGGTGTTATTCTGTCATATAGGATGCTCTGATTATCTATTATTATCATACCGTTGAATCCATTTATTTTTTCGAAATCTTGGTAGATTTCATCGAAGATGTCCATTTTAAAAACCTCTTATTGAGTGTTTATAAGTTCGCAGTATGTTATCCACGCAGCATCTGTTCTCCCTGGAGGGTAACATGTTATGAGCATTAGTCTTGCTTTTCCTGTCTGTGCGAATCTTATAGGATTTTCTTTGTAGTCCCATCTTATATCTTCACCATTGGATATTACCTTGTATGTGTATTTTTTGGAGGTTATGAAGTCCTCTATTATCACTATGTCTCCTGGCTTTAAGTTTCCTATTAATTGGAATGGCCCTGAATATCTTGTTCTATGTCCGAGTAGGCCGCAATCTCCGGGTTCTCCCGGCATTACGCTTTCAGGGTAATGGTAGACCGAATCATAGGCGTTAACTGTGTCTTCTCTTATCCAAGCTTCCAAGCCTATGCTGGGTATTATCAGTTTCCCTATGACAGTATACCCTGTATTAGTGTGTATTTCTGGGTTTAAAAGTTCTTTTGGGGCTTTCTTGTACTCTTCGAGGTGGCGTTGTGAAGTTTCCACCTTTTCAATGTCATGGCACCCTTTTATTATAATGAGGGATGATATCATTATAGAAATGATGATTATAATTATTGAGTATATTTTGTATTTTCTCATTTTTCACCTTTTAATAAGTTTTTTGATATTTTCTCCTATTATAGACTTGTAATAGACAACTTTATCTGTTTTGTCAGTCCAAGCTGTTACTTTAGCGATTATACCAGTATCTGCAATCTCCAATATGATGAGATTAGGTTCTGGTTCTGGTAAGAGACCATCTATTTTACTGATTATCTCTTTTATCTTTTCTTCAAATTCTTTTATATCAACCTCCAGGGGTATGTTTACCTTGAGATCTATCCTACGCTTATGGGACGCTGTATAATTAACATAGGGGTTTTTTGAAAAAGAAGAATTTGGTATTGTTATAATTTTATTGTCAGGAGTGCATATTGTTGTTGTCCTGAAACCCATTTTTATAACGGTACCTTTTTGGTTGGAAATTTCGATGACGTCACCAATCTTGAAACTTTTATCTGCAAGTATGAAAAGTCCTGATATAAAATTTGCTAATGTATCTCTAGCAGCGAAGCCTACTGCAACACCTACTATCCCTATACTTAAAATTAGCCCGGTAAGATCGATCCCGAACCATTTCAAGATTATGGCCACTGCTAATATATATAAGGTGTATTTTATTATATCATTTAACACATGTATTACTGTTAAATCTAATTCCCATTTTTTCGCGCTTTTGTAAAGCAGACGCGAAATCCACCTTGTTATAACTAATGTGGCGAATATTGTAACCCCTATAATGACTAAACCTTCAATTATCATCTTCGGTTGCATATTTCCTCACCTCAACAGACATGAGGTCATAGGCTACTATAGTATTCTTAAATATTTCCCTGGCCGCCTTTTCGATAATATCAGATCGTTTATAACGGGTGCTAAGGTGTGTTAAGATCAGGTTTTTCACATTGGATTCTTTAGCGATCTCAGCAGCCTCAGAAGCGGTGGAGTGTCCAGTTTCAAGAGCTTTATCTTCTTTACCTGCTTCGAATGTGGCTTCATGGATGAGTATATGGGAATTTTTAGCCAATTTTACAAGATTCTCGGATGGTCTTGTATCACCTGAATATGTTATTTTAATACCCTTCCGTGGTTTTCCAAGAACCTCTTCCGGTCTTATGATCCTGTCACCTAAACGTACTGGGATGCCCCTATGGAGCTTCCCAAATGCTGGTCCAGGTCTTAAACCCAACTTTATAGCCTTATCCCTTAAAAACCTAGGCTTTTTCTTTTCCTCGAAACAATATGATAGGTTAGGTACTGTGTGCTCTGTCTCAACACAACTTATAACATATTCTTCCTTTTCTATGATCTTACCAGCACTTATCTCATGCACATAAACGTCAAAGTTCATTGAAAAATATCCAAGTTTCATCGCCGCCTCAAGCATTTCCTTGAGGCCTGCTGGGCCGAATATGTGTAAGGGTTCTTCTCTCCCACGGAATGCCATTGTCTGGATCATCCCAGGCAAACCTAGGAGGTGGTCCCCATGTAAATGGCTTATGAATATTTTTTCTATCTTCATTGGACTTACCTTTGCCTTCGCCATCTGCCGCTGAGTCCCCTCTCCACAATCGAATAGGAACACTTCACCGAATGCTTTTAAAGCTATTGCGGTATGGTTTCTTTTCTTTGAGGGTATTGCTGCCGAGGTTCCGAGGAATATTAATTCCATTTTTATCACACCAGCCTTTGTAAAAGGTTTATAATCCCATCGTTAATATATCATAAAGGGAGGGTGAACATTTTGATTGATATGTTAAGGAGATTAATAAAAGAGGATATGGGCTTTGAGGATATAACAACTAACGCACTTATAGAAGTTGGCTTGGAAGCCGAGGCAGAGGTCATATCCAATGATGATGGTATAATAGCTGGGGTTGAGGTTGCAGAGATTACATGTGATGATTTCAATTTAGACTTTAAAGCATATAAGTTAGATGGTGATAAGGTTAGAGAGGATGAAATCATACTCTCAATGAAAGGGGATGCAAGGCATATTCTCCTTATTGAAAGAACCCTCCTTAATCTGATGATGAGGATGAGCGGTATAGCCACTACCACATATAATTTAGTGCAGAGGGCGCGAAAATATAACCCCAAGATTATAATTGCTGGAACTCGTAAGACAACACCCGGCTTGCAATGGTGGGAAAAACATGCCATCCGTATTGGTGGGGGTGACACTCACCGTTTCAGGCTTGACGATTGTGCTATGATAAAAGATAATCATATTTCACTCATCGGAGATTTGGAGGAGGCTATCAGGAAGGTTAGGTCCTATATAAGTTTCACGAAGAAGATAGAAGTAGAGGTTGAGTCTGTTGAGGATGCTATTCTAGCTGCAAGGTGTGGTGCTGATATAATACTCCTTGATAATATGAGGCCATCAGTTATTAAGGATGTTATCAGTGCACTTGAAAGGGAAAACTTGAGGGATAATGTTATCATCGAGGCTTCAGGTGGCATAAACCCTGATAATATTCATAAATATGCTGCTACTGGGGTTGATGTGATATCAATGGGTTTTATCACACATTCAACGCCTGTATTAGATTTAAGTTTGGAAATGAGCAAATTGTGACCTGTTTTAATCTTGCTTAAAATTGCTTTTAATATTTTCTAAAATATACCCCCAGCCCATTTAAAAAATTTAAGATTATTTCAATTATCCAAATATTTATATAACCGGCAGGCTAATCATATGGTAGAAGGAGGTAAAATTTTATGGTGCAGGAGAGTGAAAAAGAGGAATTACCATTTGCAAAGGCTGAGGTTGTAAGACTTATGAAGCAACACCTTGACAGTGACAAGATGATAAGGGAAAGAGTCAAGGTTGAGATGAACAAATTTCTAGGTGAAATATTAGCGAAAATCTGCAAAGAATTAAACAAGTACCCCTATGCGACAGTAGAATATGACATGTTCAAAGAATGCATCTACCCCTATAAGAACATAGAAAGGATAAACAAGGAAAAAGAGAGGATAATAAAACACTTAGAGGCTATAAAGGCAGACTGCGACTCTCTGTCCATGGATATTGAACGTACAATGAGATTAAAAGAGGAATGATAGAGACTATCTCTCGATTGTTATAAAACCTGTTTTAAGTTTTTTGATTTCCTCACTGGTTAACCTGCGCTTCGAAGCCTTTGGATGAGCTATAAAGCTTTGACCCATAGGATCCTCCAATATGACCTTAACCTTTTTCTCACCATTCCTAACCTTTTTAAGATCCTCAAGTAAATTAAGGGATCTTTCCTGGGCTTTCTCATCCTCGAAGAGTTTTAAAGCCATTTTAACAGCTGCTTGGAATCTCTCGATAACTCCTTCAATATTTGAAATATAAGCTGTAGACCGTGGCCCCGGCTCGACTTTCAAGCCTAGTTCTGGTATTTTTATAGTGGCTGATTGTGATTTAACCACTCTCGCATTTAGGGTTTCAGATTCAACCCATAAAGAGTATCTCATAGGGTCTCCCTGATCTAGGCAGAGAACGTCACTGTAGCGATATCCACATTCATGACATATAAGCGTTGATTCCATGACCTCGCCAAAATATGGTATCTTCTCCAAATGCGTGCTAATATCCAATGATTTTTGGCCATGACATAATGGACAGTCAATTTTCATTGTTGATCATCTTCTCCTTTGTATATTAGTCCTTTTTTGTCGAGTTCTTGTGTTATCTTAGTGAGACTTTCCTTGTCTGGTGCGCATATTATATGTGAGTGTATATTATTTGATAATTTGTAGAGTCTTTCAAGGTCCCTTTTTCGTTTAGGATTGCTTTGAAGCCTGTCAAGGAATCTCTGAGCCTCTCTGGGATCATATACATTCACTTCCCTTTTAAGAGGCTCTGTAAATCCTGGTATATAATAAGCGACGTCTACTATTCGTCCACCATACTTTCTAATCACTATATCTATAACTTCAGGTAGTTTATCCACCGAGTGTTTTAATGTTATCAGTTTGCAACACTCTCTTATGAATGATAGCATCCTTTTTATTGTGCAGGTTACGCTTTCATTGTCAATCACTGGTACATTATGTTCTTTCGCCCTCTTCACTAGATGATCATGTATGATCCTGTTTTCTTTGAAATATTCAAGGTGCTTACCACCTCTTTTGATTTCCATGGCCCTTTTAACGAATCTTTCTTTGTGAATTTCTTCATCCGCGGATAATATGAAAAAGTGTATTGAAGCTTCATCCTTGAATTTGGCTGTGTCTAAGAAGCCTGGGATTAAGTGTACTCCTTCTATGACTATGTCATCGGCGTCTTCAATGGCTCTCTTTATAACTTTTTCAATGGCTGGTATGACAAAGGAAGCGTGTTCTTCAAATCCCGCGCTTACTAGTGATTCATAGTCTCCAAATCTTTCTTTGTCTCTCAAGACGGTGTAAGCATCAAAGGATGATCTGTGGAGTACTGGAGCATAATCTGGTCCAATGATCCCCCTCACAACTTCTCGGATAAAATCTGTTTCTATAAGATGTTTTATATTTAATTCACTGGCTATGGCAGCGGCTATTGTGGATTTACCTATGCCGGAGGCGCTTCCTATCAGTATTACATATGGTTTCCTCAATATCCCTACTCTCCAAAGGCCAACTTTTGAATGTTTCAGTGCATCTTTTCAACTAAAAGGGAGATCTAAGTTCATGTTAGTAGGTCTTTCACCCTTTCCGCGCTTCTTTTCATCTCGAGCCTTATTAGCCCAAGGTTTATATCGACATCTGTTATAACTGCAAGTATGCCCTCACCAGCATCTATCATCAATGTTTTACCCCTACTACCCTCTATTGTCACCTGTTCGAGTGGTTCTTGTTGTATCTCCTCGGCTGACCTCTCAGCCGTACCGAATACTGCTGATGCCATCGCAGCTACAAGTTCCGCATCTATACCTGATGGGACTTCGCTCTCTATTATGAGACCATCCTTTCCAACAACCAGAGACCCGTTAACACCATCAATTCTACCTAGATCTTTAAGTACTCTTTCAATCATTTCAACCATATTACCTATCCCCTACATTTATATATTCATCAACATTTTATTATTAGGTAAGTACACATAACTAATTAAAGTTTCTATTATCTTCGACATTAAAATATTAAGGAGTGATTCTTTGTACATCTTATCTTCTGTAAAAGAACTTCAAAAACTCAACCCATTCATTGTAATAGGCTGCGGTGGTGGAGGAGAAAAATTCGCAAACTTCGAAGGAGTGGAAACAGTAGGATTTGTAGATGACGACCCATCAAAGCATGGAAAAGAATTCTGCGGCTCCATAGTATCATCAGATCTCCTCGAACTCCTTAAAAAGACACCTGCAAAGAGTGTTGCCATAATGTTACCTATTGGAGCCGAAGGAACCGCATTAAAGTATGCAGTCCAAGCAATAAACGAGGGCAAAAACGTTGTAACATCATTCAGATCGCTGCCACTCGCCGAAAACCAGTCACTGGTAAAATTCGCCCAGGAAAAGAACGTATCAATCCTAGAAATAAGCCCCCGTTTGGATAACGTCCGCAAAGTCATGGGAGTGGCGCCACCAAAATGTACAGAAATCTTGCCAAAAATAAATTACAAACCCAAAACCCCAGTAGTGTACATAGGGGGAACCTCACAAGAATGTGGCAAACGAACCACCACAAGAATGCTAGGCATCGAAGCCAAAAATAGGGGCATAAAACCGGCGGTAATATCCACAGATGAAATGGGATTAGAGCCACCAATTGATATCAACTTCAGAGCAGGCAGCCTTTCTGTAATGGATGTCGCAGCCGCCCTAATGGGCACAATAAAATACATAGAAGAAAAAAAGGATCCTGATATAATATTCATTGAAAGTCAAGCTAGTTTAACAGAAAGGAAAAACCCCCATCCCAGGGGATTATCAGCCGCAATCCTAGTAGGGTCGATGCCAGATGCATGCATAGTATGCCACAGGCCCAGACACCCATACAGGCACCCTAGAGGCATAAAAGAAGAAATAAGAGCAATAGAAGCTGTCGAACCCACAAAGGTCGTGGGCATCTCCCTAAATCTGAGAAACATAAATGATTATATAAAAGAAAAATTAATAAAAAGATATGAAAACCAATATAACCTTCCAGTTGCAGATGTGAAAGAAGGGGGCTCCTCCAAATTATTAGATGCCATCATAGATTATATAGGAGAGATATAAATTGCGAGATGTTATAAATTTCTTAAAAGAAACCATGGGCTTGGACGAGGAGGAGAAAAAAGAAGAAACCGAGACAATCATAGTACCAGAACATTCTTTCTATGAGATAATATTAATGAAAGCGAAAAACCTCGAGGACATCGATGACGTTCTAGTACAAATAACAGAAGAAAAAAATCCGGTAATACTAGACCTAAGCCGCCTAAAAACAGAATCTTTAGAAGATTTCAAAATAGCGGGGGAGAAAATAAAAAATTTACGGGAAACAGAAAAGGCCGAGGCCATACTATTATGTAAAAACGAAAAAGAGATCATAATCATCACCCCTCCAGAGATAAAACTCATAAAAAAAGAATAGCAGATTCCGAGGGGAGTAGTGAATGGAATTACCAATCACAAGACCAACATACATTTCCTATGGTGATGAATTAGATTTCAATAAATTTTTAGAAAAACTTGCCAGAAAAAAACATAATGGATTTATCAGAGTCACCCACGCCTCAAGCGAAGGTCACATATTAATCAAGGATGGCATCCCAATAGCAGCTTCATATGACAGATACATGAAATCAAAGGCCATGGAAAAAATTCTAGAAATCATTAACAAAATGGACACAATCATAGAATTATTTGAAGTGAGGGAATCACAAATAGACTATATAATAGATATAAACAAGGTATATAAACTTGAACCCACTCCACCCAAAATAGAAAAACCCACACCAACAACAGAAGAAAAAGAACGCCCAAAAATAACACCAGTAAAAGAAAAACCCACACCAACAACAGAAGAAATCCCAACAGAACCCGAAACCCCAGAAATCACTGAAGAAACAGAAAAAATAGAAAAGCCCTTGAACAGGGAAGAAGTAATGAAAAAGTATGGATTGAAGGATATCGACGAAGAAGAAGTTGAAAAAGTCCTTGAAAATTATAAAGGGGGCGCCATAACTACAATAGATATAGAAAGGGTAGAATTGACCTTAATGAACAAAATAAAAAAATCAATAATAGGAATACCTGATATAAAAAGTGTTGAAGTCATGGTTTTCCTAGAAAACTTGCCAGAACTTGAAGGGGATATAAAAGTACTCATCGAACGTGAAAGTAAAGGATTATTATCCCGTTTAATGGGTGGAGCTATGAAAGAAGAAGAATTAAAAGAACACGTTAATGATATAATCGAAATGGAGATAAAAAGAACATTCAGGGGTTATCCCAAAATCATAGAAAATTTTAATGTGAATATCGAAATACATTAAAAGATTAAATTATGGGGGCATAAAATGACAAGAGTCATAACAATCGCTTCTGGTAAAGGAGGAGTCGGAAAAACAGTAGTAACCGCCAACCTAGGAGTTGCACTTGCAAGTTACGGCGAACGTGTAATAGTATTGGATGCAGATATCGCAATGGCCAATTTGGAACTCGTACTTGGAATGGAAGGCAAATCAGTCACCTTACACGATGTACTCGCAGGCAAAGCCAACATAGAAGATGCCATCTACGATGGCCCAGAGGGTGTGAAGATAGTTCCTGCCGGCATATCATTAGAAGGGCTGCGGAATGTGAAATTAGAACGTTTAGAGGAGGTATTATCTCATCTAATCGAAGATGCTGATATTCTATTAATTGATGCCCCCGCCGGCCTTGAAAAAGATGCTATAGCAGCACTTGCCGCTGCTGAGGAACTTTTACTTGTCACAACTCCTGAGATCCCATCCATAAGTGATGTTCTCAAGACAAAAATAATTGCAGATAAGCTAGATGTTAAGATCATAGGTGTTGTAGTAAATAGAGAGCAACATGATAAGACCTTCCTAACAGTTGACGAGATCGAAACTATACTAGAAGTTCCAGTAATTGCAGTTATACCTGAAGATCCTGAAATCAGTAGATCAGCAGCATTTGGAGAGCCTATAGTTATAAAGAATCCTAAATCACCTGCAAGCAATGCTATCATGAAATTAGCCGCCGATTTATTAGGTAAAGAGTTCCATCCAATTGAACCTGATAAGAGAGGTATCATCGCGAAATTAATAGCAGGTTTAACAGGGCGCAGATAAACTTTCCCACGGTGGGGATTTTTTTTGGATATTGTAAGTGTGGGAACCGCTAATATAGATTTTATCCTAAAGGTTCCATCCTTTGTAGAGCCTGATACCGAAATGAACATTGAAAAGTTACATCTCTCACCTGGGGGATCCGCCCTTAATTTCGCAGTTCATGCCACTAGAAATGGTCTTAAAACGGGTATAATAGCAAAGGTTGGTCTGGATTATTTTGGTGATATAATCTATAATAGACTCAAGGATGAAGGAGTCGATATAAAAGGTCTTTCAAGGACTACTGGGAGTACTGGGATGGCATTCATAAGTGTGGACGGGACTGGTAGGAGGTCCATTTACTCATTTATAGGTGCGAACAAGGAGCTTAAGATTGGAAAAAGGGAAATAGAGTATATTTCAAGGGCTGATTTCACCCACTTGGGGGGTACATACCTTGAAATAGCGTTCCCAGTAGCTGAACATGCGAATCTCCTTTCATTTGCGCCTGGAGCTCTCCTTGCAGCTTATGGCGTGTCCACACTAAGACCGATACTCCAGAATACAGATGTTCTTTTTCTCAATGAACATGAACTTAAACTTTTAACCGGTAAATCTCCCAAGGAGGGTATTAATCTCCTAATCAATGAGGGGATCCCTCTAATAGTGATAACGAGAGGAAGTAAAGGCGCAGAAGTTTATACAGAAAAAGATGTGGTCAAGTATAAAGTTAAGGAAGTTGAGGCTCTTGACACAACCGGCGCAGGTGACGCCTTTGCCGCGGGTTTTATAGCATCATGGACCAAAGGTGAAAGTTTAAATTCTTGCCTTAAAAGAGCGCATGAATGTGCCTTGAAAAATCTTAAAAAATTAGGTGCAATATAGTTTTTCAACAAAAAAAAGGATTTATAATGGGATGATGGCCTCGATAGCAGAAACTAATTTATATTTTAAAGAACTTTTCAGCGTTCTTTGAGGATACTCTAAGTATTTCTGAGTCATTGAAACCTTCGAGACGCATCTTATGGACTGTTTTCGGCACTGAGAGCGGGTCTGATGGCGCCGAACTTATATCACTGTTTAACAGGAACTTGTCTATACCATATTCTCTCATGATCATAACAGCTTCAAATGGCGTTATTTTACCTGGTTGTATGGTGAGTCCAAGCATTGATTCATGTTCGATGACTTCTTTGATTATCTCAGTATTTATGTGATCTATTAGTACTCTTGAAGTGTCGATATGACCTTCTATGACTTGGAGTAGGATTTTTGTCATTTTCTTCTTGTTTTTGCGGGGTGTGTGTATTATCACGGGGATTTTCAGTCTATCCGCTAATTCTAATTGTTCCTTCAAGACTTTTATCTCTACTTGGGTTCCTTTTTCAATCCCGATTTCTCCTATGGCCACGACCCTTTTATTTTCTAGAATTTGTGGTAAGTTTTCTATGACATTTTTATAGTCTCTGGGTATGCTTCTTGGGTGTATTCCTGCTGTTACGTATAATCTGATGCCGTTTTCTTTCGCGCGTTGGGTATCTACTTCTAGTAAGCGTTGTATGTGTTCAAGGGTGACTGTTGAGACTTTCATTGGTAGGGGATCGTGGGCGCATGTTATGGTTTTCTCTATACCTGCTATTGCCATTTTCTCGAAATCTTCATAAGGGCGTGTGTCTGCGTGTATGTGGGCGTCTATCATCCTATTTTCACCTGTTAGTTTTGGATTTTATAGGAGTGTGAAAGGTCTTGGAATTTCTTCCGTCTTTTCAAGAGATCTTCCAGGATCTTTGTGAGTTCTTTTATTGGTATCCTGACCTGTTTTGTGGTGTTCCTGTCTCTTAGGGTGACGTTATGGTCTTTGAGTGATTGGTGATCCACTGTCACCGCGAATGGCACTCCTATTTCATCTATACGAGCGTATCTTCTGCCTATTGTACCTGATGCGTCGAATTCTGCGATGAAACCATTATTTCTAAGATCCTCTTTTATATTTAGTGCTAATTGGACAAGTTTTTCCTTGTTTATTAAGGGTAGGACTGCAACCTCTACTGGTGCTATATCAACTGGGAAGTTAAAGTAAGTCCTACCTTCCTCTTTTTTATATGAGTGGAGTAAGAGTGAGTATATTATTCTGTCAATGCCAAAGGATGGTTCTATTACATGGGGGAATATCCTTTCACCTTTTATGGTTTTTTCAACTTCTTTGAATTCAAGGTCTTCTTCTATTAGGGTGTAAGTTTTATCTAATTCAAGTTTGAATTGGCCGTTTTCTTTAAGTTCTTTTTTGACGATTTTAGGGTCCAGGCCTTCTAGGGCTTTTATGATCTTAGCGGCGTCTTTTTTAAACTTTGGACCGATTTTATCCATCTTGGCTTGGATTGTTTCCTTTTTTATTATTTTGGGTTTTTCGTATTCTATGAAGACTTTAAGATCTTCTTTGCTGTGTTCGCTATGGGATTTGAGGTCGTAGTCTGTCCTGTCTGCTATGCCTATTATTTCGATCCATCCGTATCTGTTGGTTTTTATTTCAACGTCCCAGCAGTCGATTGCATAATGAGCCATTTCTGTTGGGAGGTGTTGTCGGAATCTTATGACCTCTTCTGGTATTCCTATATCTACTAGGAATTTTTTTGCTAACCATAGATGGTATGTTAGAAGTTCACTTGATATTATGCCTTTTTCAACGGCTTCTCCTGCAGTTATTGTTATGGGCTTTTTGTTTTTTTCTTGGTTTTCTGCTGGGTGGAGTCTTAGTTTCTCTGTTTTTATTGTGTGGAATCTTGGGTGTGTCTTCTCTTTGGGGTTTACGAATATTTCTGCTTCTGCTTGTGTGAATTCTCTTAGTCTTATGACGCCTTGGCGGGGTGATATTTCGTTTCGGTAAGCTTTTCCGAGTTGGACAACACCGAATGGTAATTTGTTTCTGAAGAATCTTAGAAGTCTTTTGAATGGTGTGAATATGCCCTGGGCTGTTTCGGGTCTGAGGTATCCTATTTTTTTGCCTTTTGCCCCGATTAGCGTCTGGAACATGAGATTGTAACTCCAAACGTGTGTGAGGTGTCCGCCGCAACGTGGACATCTTATCTTCTCCTCTGAGATTATTTCTGTGAGTTTCTGGTTCTCTAAGCCTTCAACATCCCGACCTGTAATTTCTTCGATTATGTGATCTGCTCTGTATACTTCTTTGCATTCTTTGCATTGTGTCATCGGATCATTGAAGTGGTCCACGTGGCCTGAAGCCTTAAAAACTTCTTCGGGCATTACTGTAGGTGATTCCATCTCATAGAATCCTTCTTTTATTATGTAGTATTCTCGCCATTTGTTCATGATCTTATTTTTTAATAGGGCTCCTAGTGGGCCGTAATCTACGAATCCTGCCACTCCTGAGTAGATTTCAAATGATGACCATAGGAATCCTCGTTTTCTCGCGATTTTCATCACTTCTTCGTGGCTCATTATTATCCTCCTTTTTTTGTTCTGAGTCTTCTGAGTTCATAGTCTTCTTTTATCTTGCTTGTTTCAGGTTTGAGTTGACCCATATATTTGCTTTCCCTTTCAGGGTGCCCGTAGGGTTTTTCTGCTGGTGAGGTCATTGTTTCGAATACTATCTGGCATACTCTCTGTTTTGGGTAGAGTGCTACTGGCATTTTCCCAATATTTGAGATTTCGAGGGTGATTCTGCCATGGAATCCTGGGTCTATGTATCCTGCTGTGACATGCATTGTGATACCGAGTCTTCCGATGGATGATCTTCCTTCTACTCTTGCGACAAGGTTGTCTGGTAATCCTATATATTCGTATGTTGTGGCTAGTGCAAATTCTCCTGGGTGTATTATGAAGGATTCTCCATCTTTTATATGGTATGATTCCATGTAAGATTCTATGTCCCCTGGTTCTTGGGGGTCTATGCATGGTTTTCTTATGATCTTGAATCCTTTGAATTCGTTCCCTATCCTAAGATCTACTGATGATGGTTGTATTTGCCTTTCAGGATCTTCTAGTGGGTCTATAATTATTAAACCCTTCTTTAGATACTTTTTTATGTCATGGTCGCTTAGGATTGCCATACTCAGTCTTCCTTTTTATCGTCTTCTTCCTTTAATTTTATGATTGATGAATCTTCGACTATGTTGGGTATGCCACAACTGTTACCCACTCCTACGACGAGTATGTTTCCCTTTTCTGTCCTTTCTATGCTGGCTTTGACCCTTTCAAGGGCTGTTTCACATCCTCTGAAAATCTTTTTATCCATCTGGGTTATTGCCTCTTCTGGGCCCATTTTAATCACTATTGAATTTATTTCAATATCTCTTTTGAGTATTTTATCTTCGATGAACCATTTCTCGACTCCGGTACCCCCTATTACGATACCAACACCTTCCGCGATTTTGCCTGTTTCTTCACCTTCCATTTTAACGGCCGCATCTACCATTATAATCTTTTGGATGTTGAACTTGTCTATTAGTGTATTCACAACCCTTGCAACTTTACCTAGTCTTGCTCCTGGCCCTTTTGGTCTGAGTATGATAAGTTTTCTACCGTTGTATTCTCTTTTTGTGTAGATCATTTCGTCTATGGATTCTATTTTATCATCTTTTTTTAGGAGCATTGCTACTGTGAGTGGACCTGCACCATCGCCTACGGGAAGACCTTTGGAAAATGCTTTAGCACCTTTAAATTGGGCTTTGAATATTCTCATGATGAGTGGCATGTTCATTTGTAAGGCTAGGAGTATTTAGAGGTTTCCTGTTTTCTTTGCGAGTTCGAGGTTGTGTCTTATCATCTTATATACGCTATTGAGTCCTATGGCAACTTTTAAGGTCATTATTACATTTGCTTTTGTTTCTGTGCTGGCGTTTGGTGCTATTATGTCAACCATGTTTTTGAATCGTGATTCGCTTAATTCAAGTATCCTGTTGAATTTTTGGACTATACCGTTAGGGTCTAGGTCTGTTGGTGGTACTATAAAGAAGTCTAGGAATTCATTAACCTTTTCTTGGATGATTTTTTTATCTTCTTCCTTTGAGAATTCGATTATTATGTCTTTTGATTCTTTTATCATGTTCTCCATTTCTATTAGGGCCTTTTGTAGTGTTGAGAATATTCGGATCCTCATTATTATTGGTAGGAATATGATGAGGATTACAAAGATTATTATGCTTAAAATATCCCAGCTTCCTAGTCCAAAAATCAGCTGAAAACCCTCCTATAGTTTGTTTTTTATCCTCCTGAGTATCCCTTTTAGGGTGTGGGCTTCTCTTCCTGTGATGAAGGCCCTTCCTATGAGGTTCTTGAAGGCTCTTAAAGCTACTCTTTTTTTATGGTCTGGTAATGCGAGTGAAGATATTATATCTTCCATGTCGGATACTAGGAGTCTTTTTTCAAGTCCTGAAGCCTCTTCAACCCCCTCACGGTTATAGTCTCTTTTTTTGAATATTTCGTAGAATATTATCGCGGCTGCGTGTGAAACGTTCATTATGGGATACTCCTGACTTGTGGGTATGCTTACGATAATGTCACATTCTCTTATTTCCTCGTTTGTGAGGCCATTTCCTTCTCTACCGAATAATATGGCTATCTTTGCCTTTGTATTTAATGCCTTTGCAAATTGTTCTGGTCTGAGAGGTATCCTTTCTATTTTGTAGCTTCCACCTGGCACTCCTGTTGTGCCAACGATGAAATCTGGTGAAAGCTCTTCTAGCATCTCTTGGATGGATCTGAATGTTATGGAATTTTCTAGGATGTCTGTTGCGTGCATTGCATGTAGGTATGCTTCATCGTTTAATTTGCATGGGTTTATGAGGACTAGTTTTTTTAGTCCGAAGTTTTTCATGGCTCGGGCTATGAAACCGATATTTCCTGGCGTCTCGGGTTCGACGAAGACTACTATAATGTTCTTTTCAAGTTTTTTTATCTTTTCCTGTTCCATTTTCATTATATGCTAAGTCTAATAATTCTAGTATGTTCATGACCTTGATGTTTTCTAGTCCTTCCCTTTCTAGGGAGTCTTTTATGTGTAATTGGCAGAATGGGCATATTGTTATGACAGCGTCTACGCCTAGTTTTTTTATCATGTCGGCTTTCTTTTTCCCTAGACTATATGCTAGGTCTGGTTTTCCAGATTTCACCCCACCTCCAGAGCCGCAGCATTGGTCTGGTTTTTCCATTTCAATGAATTCTAAGCCTTTTATCCTTTTGAGTATTTTTCTTGGTTCTAGTCGTATTCCTTGGCCTCTTGCAAGGTGGCATGGGTCGTGGTATGTTACTCGCATGTTTACTGGTTTCATGTCTTCTGTGTTGAGGTTTTCTGCTAGTAGTTCACTTATGTCTAGGACGTTTAATTTTAGGCCGTATTTTGGGTAGTCGTTTTTGAGTGTTGAGCCGCAGCCTGCGCAGACTGTTATAATGGCGTCATATCCTTGTAATGCTTTCTTGTTTTGAGCTACGAGTTCTTTTACTATGTCGGTTTGGCCGGTGCGTATCATGGGTGATCCGCAGCATACTTGGTTTGCTGGTACGTCGATTTCTATTCCATGCTTTTTTAGGACTCTGAGTAGTGCTAGTCCTACTTCTGGTATCCTGTAGTCTACTAGGCATCCTGTGAAGAATCCTAGTTTTGGATTTTCACCCTCTAATTCTAGGGATTCTATGAACCCCTCCTTTATATGTTCAACGGATCTTCCTGTTTCTTCTATGAGTTTTTTAACCTTCTTGTGAGCTTCTAATGGTCCAATATCCTGTTTACATGCTAGTGCTCTTAGTTTTTCGATGGCGTCTCCAGGTATGTTTAATTGTTTTGGGCAGATTTCTTCGCATTTTGCACAAGTTGTGCAACAGTATAATCCTTCTTCGAATCCTTTCTTTGCCCTGTTTGCTTTGTCTCTGGGGTCGAATGCGAACTTTGATAGGTAGTTCATGAAGTATGGTCCTGCGAATTCTGAGCTTTCTTTGATAACTGGGCATGCTGCTATGCATGAGAAGCATTCGATGCAACTTCTAAGTTTTTTTGAATCCATATAATCTTCTGGTCTGATCTTCTGGAGGCCTTCACCTGTTGATTCTAAGTATAATCGCATTCTCCTGGCTTTTTCCTCTATTTCACCCCTGTCAACTATGAGATCCTTTATTACTGGGAGGTCTAATGGTTCTATCCGTGCTCCGTCCTTTACTTCTGCTTTACATGCTAATACTACTTCGCCGTCCATTTTAACTGCACAGGATCCACATTGTCCGGCCCTGCATGAACTTCGAAATGCGATGTTAGCCCCATATTTGTCATTGACCAAGTTGAGAGCGTCGATTATCTTCATTTTCTCCTTAAATGGGATCCTATATTCTTCAATGTATGGTTCATTGTCTTTTTCCGGGTCGAACCTTAATATTTTAATTTTTATCATATTCTTTTTATCTCCAAAATTTTATGGGGGAAATTATAAAAGTCTAGGAAAATTAGATTGGAATTATAAAAACTTTAAATTTTTTTCATTATTATAATTTTCCCCTCGTGGGTTACTAATCCCCCCCTCAAATTTAAGCTTAATGGTAGGTGATCATATGATCAAAATATTAAATGCAACAGAAGGTGATGAAGTTTTCCTATTAGGCAACGAAGCCGCTGCAAGAGCAGCCATAGAATCAGGAGTTGGTGTTGCAAGCACTTATCCAGGAACACCATCATCAGAAATAGGTGATGTTCTTTCAAAAATAGCATCTAAAGTTGGAATGTATTTTGAATTTTCAACAAATGAGAAGGTTGCGGTGGAAGTGGCCGCGGCGGCAGCGGCTTCTGGTGTAAGATCATTCACCTTCATGAAACATGTAGGAGTTAACGTAGCATCAGATTCACTTGTAAGCATAGGATATACTGGGGTCGAAGCAGGCATGGTCATATTATCAGCAGATGACCCATCAATGTTCTCATCACAAAATGAACAAGACAACAGACACTATGCGAGATTCGCGAACATCCCACTCCTCGAACCTTCAAACCCCCAAGAAATCCTCGATTTTACAAAATACGCCTTCAATTTATCTGAAAAGTTTAAACTACCAGTATTGGTCAGGACAACAACAAGAGTATCCCATATGAGAAGCAAGGTAAAAGTGGGTGGAATCCAAAAGATGAGAAAAAAAGGACAATTCAAAAAGGATCCTAGCAGATTCGTCCTCGTACCATCAACCGCAAGGACCATGCACAAAAAACTTATCAAGAAAATTAATAAAATATCCAAGATCGTGGACAAATCACCATACAACCAAATCTACCATGCCAATGGTAAATATGGGATTATAACAAGTGGCGGTGCATTCAATTATGCCCATGACCTAGTAAATGAAAAAGAACTCCCAATATCCATCCTAAAATTAGGCTTCACATACCCCCTCCCAAGTGGGCTAATATCCCAATTCCTAGAAGATCTTGAAAAAGTTTTCATAATCGAAGAAGTCGACCCCATAATAGAAAAAGACGTACTATCCATAATCGGCCAAGAAAACCTCGAAGTAGACGTTCATGGGAAACTAGACGGCACATTCCCAAGAATATACGAATACAACCAGGACATAGTGGGAGCTTCCATCGGAAAACTAATACCCCTAAAATTGGAAAAGAAGAAAGCTTTGAAAACCCATTTACCTGAAAGACCCCCAACATTCTGTCCTGGATGTCCCCACAGGGCGACCTATTATTCTATTAACAAGGCACTCGAAGAATTAGAAATGCAAGTTATCTTCTCAACTGATATCGGATGCTACACCCTAGGTATAGAGAAACCATATAATACGGCAGATTACCTCCTGTCCATGGGTTCGAGCATAGGGGCTGCCTGCGGTTTTTCCAAGGCAACAAGGCAAAAGATAGTGTCATTCATAGGTGATTCAACATTTTTCCACGCTGGGATACCACCACTCCTGAACGCTGTTCATAACAAACATGATTTCCTTATCGTAATCCTTGATAATGGTACAACTGCCATGACAGGAGGCCAACCACACCCTGGCCTCCCATTTGATGGTATGGGTGATGAAGCCCCGGCGATCTCCATCGAAAGTATCGTTGAAGCCCTTGGCATAAATGTTAAAGTGATAAATCCCATGAATATAAAGAAGAGCATCCGAACCTTCAAAGAAGCTTTAACCACACCATCCCTTAACGTTGTAATTGCAAGATACCCATGTCAACTTTCATTTAAAGCAAGGGGAAAACCTGTTAGAATAAATAACAATCTTTGCAATGAGTGTTTAGAGTGTATTAATAAACTTGCATGTCCAGCCATAACATATGACAATGGCATTAAAGTGGATCAGAGATATTGTCGAGGATGCACTGTTTGCGTCCAAATTTGTCCAGAGAAAGCCATCAAACCTAAAGGGGGGAGTTCAGAGTGAAATTATCATATGACATTTATATTTGTGGTGTTGGCGGCCAGGGAATCATAAAAGCTGGTGAAATCATAGGATGGGCTGCCATGAAAGAGGGAATGGATGTTGTGATGAGTGAAATACATGGAATGGCCCAAAGAGGTGGTGGGGTGTCTACTGAAGTTAGGATAGGCAAGGCAAAGGGTACTATAATCCCAAGTGGCCATGCAGATCTTATGATGGCATTCGAACCCCTTGAGGCACTAAGGGCTGTTGAAAAGATGAGGAAAGATGCCTATCTGATAGTTAATCTAACCCCTATTCCTCCATTTAATATAAGCCTTAGGGAGTATCCGCCAGTAGATGAGATAATAGCAGAACTTGGAAAATTTTCAAGAAACTTATATGCTTTTGATGCTGATCGTGTGGCCTTGGAGGCTGGTCATCCTCTTTCAATGAATATGGCGATCTTGGGAGCTGCCACGGCCACCCCAGGCTTCCCTTTATCTGAAGATGCTATAATAGAATCCATGAGAGAAAACTTGCCTGAAAGATTATTCAAGGTTAACTTGAAAGCGTTCAAGGGGGGTTTTATGAGCTTAGAGTACTGAAATATCCTCTGATGATAATAGTGGCACCTTAGCCTCCTTTAATACTCTTATACCTTTGTTGATGTCTTCTGTTCTTATCACTACGATCGCTTTTTCACCCTTTTTTTCCACGAAGGCATAGATATATTCCACGTTCATGTCTGCTTTTGTGAGGATTCCTAGTATTTTATCGAGTCCTCCTGGCCTGTCAGGTACTTCGACTGCTATGACATCATTGAGTTTAACCACGAAATTGTTTTCTTCAAGGACTTTCTTCGCCTCTTCAGGGTCTGGGACCATGAGCCTTAGTATTCCGAATTCGGACGTGTCGGCAATGGATAAGGCCCTTATATTTATATTGGCTTCGGCGAGCGCATGCACCGCCTTTTTTAACCTTCCTTTCTTGTTTTCAAGGAATACGGAAATTTGTTTCACTTTCATCTCAAATCCGCCCCTTTAGAACTTTCGTTTATCGATAACCCTTATGGCTTTCCCTTCGCTTCTGGGCAGACTCTCAGGTTCTACGAGTGTTACATTAACCCTTAATCCTATCTCCCTTTGTAGGTGTTCTTCTATCATTTTCTTGGCCTCTTCCACGTGTTTCACTTCATCTGAGAATAGTGCTGGTGAGGCTTCAACTTGGACTTCGAGTTCGTCCAAGTATTTTGGTCTTGTTACCACTATCTGGTAGTGTGGTTCGAGTCCATCGATTTTGAGGAGGGCCTCTTCGATTTGTGATGGGAATACGATAACTCCACGTATTTTTAACATGTCATCGCTTCTTCCTGTTATACGGTCCATTCTTATGAGGGTTCTGCCACATGGGCATTTACCTTTTCTTAGGGTTGTTATGTCTCTTGTGCGGAATCTTATTATGGGCATGGCCTCCCTTGTGAGGGTGGTTAGTACTAGTTCTCCTTTTTTTCCTGGGGGTAGGTTTTCTAGGGTTTCTGGGTTGATTATTTCGGGGTAGAAGTGGTCTTCGAATATGTGTAGGCCATTTTTTTCATGGCATTCCATCGCGACTCCTGGACCGATAATCTCTGTCAAACCGTAAATGTTGAGGGCTACGAGGCCTAATCTTTCTTCTATAGCATCTCTCATCTCCTCTGTCCACATTTCGGCCCCGAATACTCCTGCCTTGAGTTTTAGGTTGTCTATTTCAACATTTTCTTTTTGGAGGACTTCGGCGAGGTATAGTGCATAGGATGGTGTGCATGTGAGTATTGTTGTTTCGAAGTCTTGCATGATTTCGATTTGTCTTTTGGTGTTACCTGCTGATATTGGGATTACTGTGGCTCCTATCCTCTGGGCCCCGTAGTGTATTCCCAGGCCGCCTGTGAACAATCCGTACCCGTAACAGTTTTGTATGCGGTCTTTTTTTGTTGCTCCTGCCATTGTTAGGGCCCTTGCCATGACTTCTGACCATAAGTCTATATCTGCTTGGGTGTAACCTGAGACTGTTGGTTTGCCTGTGGTTCCTGATGATGTGTGAACTTCTATGATGTCATCATCTGGTACTGCGAACATCCCAAAGGGGTAGGCTTCTCTGAGATCCTGTTTTGTTGTGAATGGCAATCTTTTAATGTCTTCTAGGCTTTCTATGTCTTCTGGTTCTATTCCAAGTTCATTGAATTTTTTATGGTAGTATGGGACGTTTTCATAGGCTCTCTTCACGGTATTTTGGAGTCTTTTAAGTTGTATTTTTTTTCTTTTTTCTTCGTCCATGCATTCTGCCTTTGGATTCCATATCATTTTGATCTACCCTTTTAATCTGCCTTAACATGTCAAGTGATGATAAAATTTATAAATTTTATATTTTCATTATATTCTTTTATAATCTTCCTATTCCCATTTTTTGGAGGTAAAGATAAATATGAACATAGTAGTCCTTAGTATAGTTATATTGGTCTATTTTATCATGGTAGGATATGCAGGTTATGTTGCATGGAGGAGAACTAGCACATCAGAAGATTATATGGTGGCTGGTAGGAAAACGCACCCTTATATTATGGCTCTTAGTTATGGGGCTACTTTTATTAGTACTGCTGCCATAATCGGTTTTGGTGGGATGGCTGGCGTCTATGGCCTGGGTATACTCTGGCTTGTATTCCTTAACATACTCGTGGGGATATTCATAGCCTTTGTATTTTATGGTAAAAGGACTCGTAGGATGAGTGAGAACCTTTCAGCTTTCACTTTCCCAGAGTTTCTCTCAAGGAGGTTCAAGAGCAGGTTTATACAATATTTTGGTGGTGCTGTGATATTCTTGGGAATGCCACTCTATGCCTCGGTGGTTCTTATAGGCGCTGCAAGGTTCCTTGAAGCATCATTAAAATTGAACTTTAACATTGCACTTATTATAATGGCATTAATAGTAGCTGTTTATGTTGTTATGGGAGGTATAAGGGGGGTTATGTATACTGACGCCCTCCAAGGTACTATAATGTTCATTGGCATGATATTCTTGGTTGTGTCAACCTATTATATGCTCGGTGGTGTTACAAGCGCCCATAAGGCCCTTACAAGCATGGGACATCTCATACCAGCATCTGCCAAGAGTGTGGGTGCGACAGGCTGGACCAGTATGCCCGTATTCGGAAGTCCATATTGGTGGACCCTTTTCTCTACCATAATACTAGGTGTTGGTATAGGGGTTTTGGCTCAACCACAACTGGCAGTAAGGTTTATGACAGTGGAATCCAACCGTGAACTTAATAGGGGGGTTCTTATAGGTGCGTTGTTCATATTTGTCATGACATGGGGTGCTTATGTTGTTGGTGCATTATCAAATGTTTACTTTTTCCGAGAGAAGGGTTTGCTCGCGATCCATGCAAGTGGTGGTAATGCTGATAAGATAATACCCGTTTTTATAAATTCGGCGATGCCTGAATGGTTCACATACATTTTCATGTTAACTTTGCTTTCAGCTGCTATGTCTACTTTGAGCGCCCAATTCCATGTGCAGGGAACATCTATTGGCAGGGACGTTTATGAAACCTTGAAGAGAGGTGGAAGATCTGTGCTTATCACAAGAATTGGTATAATAATCGCTGTTATAATAGCGGTTATACTAGCCTACATCCTCCCGGGTAGTATAATAGCACAGGGGACTGCATTATTTTTTGGTTTGTGCGCTGCCACATTCCTTTCAGTTTATACTTGCGCATTGTTCTGGAAGGGGACGACAAGGGCTGGTGCAATAGCTGGCATGGTCTCAGGCGCCGCTATAAGCATGTTATGGCTTCTTTTCGTCTATAAGAAGACCGCCACAGCTCTTGGCTTGGCAAAGTTGCTCTTCGGTGGGTTACTCATTAGGACTATGCCATGGCCTTTCGTGGATCCTATATTGGTGGCGGTCCCAGCTTCGATGATAATAACAGTACTTGTGAGCCTATTAACAGAAAAATTTGATGATGATCATCTTAAAGAATGTTTTAATGGTGGTGTATGATCATGGAATTCCTCGGCATACCTGATCCATGGGTTTGGAGCGCCTACATATCCTGCATACTAATAACAATAGTATGTATAGCCTATGGTCTAATAAACTGGAACAGAAACTAATTGCCCCCGGTGTGGGTATCAAATCCTTTCCAAAATTATAAATAATCACCAATAATATAAGAAATATGGGGTGAATAAAATGAGAGTTGTTGAAGATATTATAGGTAAAGAGGTTCTTGACAGTTCAGCTAATGTAATAGGGAAGGTAAAGGATATCGAAGTAGACTTGGAAACAAGAACCATAGAAGCACTCGTACTAGGTAAGGGAGGACTATCAGAGGGCCTTGGATTATCTAAAGGGGAAACAATAGTACCCTATGATATGGTTAAAAGGATAGGGGATAAGATACTCCTCGAAGGGCCGATAGAATGACCCTCCTTGGGCCTCTTATTATTTTTGGGTGTTAGAATTGGAAGTTAGGGGTGTGTGCAGCCTCTGCGGTAGGGTGGCATTTTTACATACTTGTCGTCTATGCGGAGCCCTCGTATGCTCAGATTGCTATGTTCCAGAATTGGGAGTTTGTAGGATATGCGCGGGGAAACTGAGAAGAAGAAAATCAAAAGGCGCCTTTTAGAGCTACTGCGGGGAAAAAAAGTTATAAAAACCGGTTCTTTCATTCTCTCCTCCGGGAAAAAAAGCAACTATTACGTAGATATTAAAAATGCTATAACAGACCCGCAAATCCTAGATCTGATAGCGGAACTGATAAAAATAGAGATAACAGGTGCAAAAATTGATAAGATAGCCGGACCAGCCTTGGGGGCTGTGCCTATCGCCACAGCAGTATCACTCAAAACCAAAAAGCCACTTGTCATAATAAGAAAAGAAAAGAAGGAATATGGAACATCAAAATTGATCGAGGGCAGTATAAAAGAGGGCGACCAAGTGGCGATAGTTGAGGATGTTACAACAACAGGAAACTCTCTCCTAAGGGCCATCAAAGTAATAGAAAAGAATGGTGGCCGAGTTAAGAGGGTGTTCGTGATAGTAGATCGTGAGGAAGGGGCGCAAGAAAACCTTCAAAGAGAAGGTTTCATTCTAGAACCTTTATTCTCTATCAGCCAAGTGAAATAATTTAACCTATCTTTTTTTGGATCACACCCCTTGTGGGGGGGTAATCTTTATATGTGGGGGACTTGAATATAATGTAAGTAAGTACCTACATCCTTCTTTGTGGTATCATGAAAACTACACGAGAAAAAATACTCGAAGCCGCAAGGGAAACCTTCATAAAGAAAGGATATAAAGGTGCTACAACACGCAAAATCGCCCAAAAGGCGGGTGTAAGTGAAGTCACATTATTCAGGAAGTTCAAATCAAAAAGCAGCCTACTCAAGGAAATACTAAACGAAAACGCCATCTTAACATCCGAGATATTCAAAAAACTCTCAGAATCAGAGCTCAGAGACAAACCCAAAGAATTCTTATATAAACTAGCAGAAGAATTCTTCAAACTGGTCGTTGAGAAAAAAATAGACCTAATATTCATAATACTCGTGGAAAAAGAACTAGAAGAACACGGCCTAGAAGAATGGGAACTACTAGACTCGATCAACAAGACACTATATACCTAACCAATTATTTCAAAGAACAGATTAAAAAGGGCAACATCCGAAAGATCAGCCCAGAAACAGCAGCACTCATCTTCATAAGCTACCTCTCACATCTAAACCTATTATCACACTTCAAAGAATGTGAAATACAAGAAGAGAAATACATCAAAAACTTCATCAACATCCTCCTAAACGGGATAAAAGGGGGGCATCAAAATGCCAAGTAGAGGTGAGGATGAAACCAACATGGGAGACATGATCAACACATTCAAAAGAATAGCCGAAAATCCCTTATCAAGACTCCTAATAAACCTTATGCTCCACAAATGCAGAAAGGATAATAAAACACGCCTAGAAGCCGCCCTAGACAATTATATAAATGGTAGAGATTGTTGTATGGAATGCAAAATCCTATCATACTTCCTCTCACATATAATAAAAAGCGGAGCAAAAGCATTCGGAGTAACAGAAGAAGAACTAAAAGAACAAATGAAAGACCAATACTGGTTAAAAGGTCTGATAAATGTCCTTAAGGGTATAGGCATCTTCGGGGTTAGAAAACCATTCGTGCCAGGGGCGCCATTCCAGGTTGTCTGGAACATCACACACCGCTGTAACATGAACTGCAAACACTGCTATGAAACCGCAGGCACCCCACAAAAAAATGAACTAGACAAAAATGAGGTGATAGAGGCCATAGACATCCTAGCAGATAATGGTGTCACATCACTCGCATTTTCTGGCGGGGAACCAAGCATCCACCCAAATATACTCGAGTACATATCACATGCAAGGGAAAGGGGCCTATACGTTGCAATGGCAACCAACGGTTACATATTAGCTGATGAATGTCGTTGCCAAAAATTCGTGGATGCAGGCTTGCAATTTGTCCAGATCAGTATTGATAATTTAAATCCAAATGTCCATGACACTTTTCGCGGCGTTAAAGGCTCATGGGAGCGGGCCTGCAAGGCTGTTGAGAATTTCTCAGTCCATGATGTTTTCGTTGAAGTGGCGATGACAATAACAGCCGAAAATTATCATCAAATCCATGGTATGATAGAATTAGCAAGCAAACTTGGCGCTGATTGGCTCATGCTATTCAACTTCATACCTACAGGTAGAGGAATGGAAAATATAACCCTTGACATATCACCTAGTAGAAGGTATAGGATATTGCGTGATGCATATTATGGCAATTTCAACGGTGATATACAAGTGCTTTCCACAGCACCACAATTTGCAAGGGTGGCCGAAGAGCTTAACACTTGCGATAATCAGATTATACCCACGCATTTCTACAATCCAGAGTATACAAACCCTGACTTGAGACAGTTAGCAGATTTTATAGGTGGCTGCGGAGCTGGGAGATTCTACCTAAGCATGGAACCCAACGGGGACATATATCCTTGTGTATTCTTCCCACACAAAGACGAACTTAGAATAGGTAACATCTTAGAAGAAGATTTCGAAAAACTTTGGAAAAATAATAGCATACTAGAAATTCTTAGGGATAGAGAACAGCTCCATGGCACTTGTCACACTTGCAAATCGAGGAATATTTGTGGAGGGTGCAGGGCAAGGGCATATGGATACTTCAAGGACCTATGCGCCCCAGACCCTGGATGCATAAACAACAAAAACTTATGGAATAAAGTAAAGGAAAGCGCACTTGCAAAATAAATGGGAGAGTGTTAAATGTGGGCGTGGTCCTCTTAAACCCCCAAGATAAAACCGCAGTTAAAAACAAACTAGGATTAAGTCTACCACCATTAAACCTAATGTATCTTGCAGCATCATTAGAGAAGGCATCATTTTCTGTCAAAATAATAGATGATGATCTCAAAAGGTGGGGGTATGAAAAAATAGCTAAGATAATAGAAAAACTCAACCCCCTCATTGTGGGTGTCACAGCAACCACAGCAACAATCAAAAGCAGTCTCGAATACATCAAAGCCATAAAAAGTTTACTACCGGATGTTCTCACAGTTATAGGAGGACCCCATCCAACATTTTTACCATTAGACACCTTAAAAAGTCTAAGGGAACTCGACGTAGTTGTGATAGGTGAAGGAGAAGAAACCATCACAGAACTCGCCGAAAAGTATGAAAGGAAGGACAAGAAAGGACTGGAGGAAGTTAGGGGGATCGCATACCGTACAGGGTCCAGGTTAAAGATTAACAGGCCACGTCCACTTATAAAGGACCTTGATAAGCTCCCATTCCCTGCAAGACATCTCATACCATTCCACGAATATGAAACTTCAAATGAAGAAGCTGGGGGGATGATAACAAGCAGAGGCTGCGTATACTCTTGTGAATACTGCTCATCTTCCCTTATCATGGGAAAAAAATTCCGTTTCAGGAGCCCTGAAAATGTGGTGGACGAAATCGAAGAACTCGTATACAATTATGGCCTCCATGACATAGCATTCCTTGATGATACATTCATGTTACATCGTAGAAGAGCCCAGGCCATAGCAGATGAAATCAAAGCAAGGGGCATAGATGTTAGTTTCGTGACATCATCAAGGGTCGATATGGTGAAAAGGTCAATTTTAGAAAAGCTCAAATCTGCTGGTATGAGCACAATCTACTATGGTGTCGAATCAGGATCGCAGAGGATATTGGATCTTATGAAAAAGGGTATAACACTCCAACAGGCAAAGGATGCTGTTAAAGCCGCTAAAAGTGTTGGGGTGGATGTTATAGCATCATTCATATTAGGTTATCCTGGTGAGACGCCAGAGGAAATGGATAAGACAATAGATTTCTCAATTAAACTGGACCCAGATTATAGCCAGTATTCTATTTTAACACCATTTCCTGGAACACCTATATACTATAAACTGAAAAAGGATGGTCTGCTTGAGGAAGACTGGGACAAGTATACTGTGATCCATCCAGTGATAAAATATGAAAAATTGGGCTTAAGCAAAGAACTCGTGAAAAGAAAACTTGTAAAAGCATACTTCAAATTTTATTCAAGACCATCATACTTGCTGAAACACACTCACATGATAAAAGTATTCCTTGAAACATTCTATAGGACTTATATTAAGCCAAATCTCCCATTTAGGGATGTTATCGCATCTAAATCAGCGTAGCCCTTTTAGGGATTCCATCTCTTTTTCTATGAACTTTTTTATATCATTTATACTTGACATGAATTGGGCTGGGAATATTATAGTGGAATTTTTCTCTGTGGCTATTTCACTGAGCACTTGCAAGTTTCTAAGTTGTAATGCTATAGGATGTTGCGCTATAACATCAGCAGCCTCGCCAAGTTTTGAAGCTGAGAGGTATTCACCCTCTGCTGTGATAATCTTAGCTCTCTTCTCTCTTTCAGCCTCGGCTTGTTTGGCCATGGCCCTTTGCATGCCTTCTGGTAATTTAATGTCTTTTATCTCTACTGTGGTAACATTTATACCCCATGGTTCACTGTGGCTGTCAATGATCTCCTTGATCTTCTCGTTGATCTTAGCAGTTTCTGAGAGCACTTCATCAAGGGCGAATTGTCCTATCACGTTTCTTACTGTTGTCTGGGATATTTGGTTCACCGCCCCATAGTAGTCTTCTATGGCCACAACAGCCTTTAGGGGGTCCACGACCTTAAAGTATGCTACTGCTGCAACGTCAATAGATACATTGTCTTGGGTTATTATTTTCTGCGATGGTATGGGCATTGTCACTATTCTAAGGGAAACTTTAACCATCCGATCAATAAATGGGATTATAAGACGTAAGCCAGGTTCTCTGACGCCTATAATTCTCCCTAGTCTGAAAACAACACCCCTTTCATATTGTTTGACAATCCTTATAGAGAGGGACGCTATCACAAGTAATATTATAGCAGCAAGTATTAATAATAATGGGTTCATTGGATTTCACTCCCTATATTCCATTTTGTAGGAATTTATGTTCTTTGTATTATATTTTCTCAATTAAGGCTAATTTTTATGTTAAATTGACATTGAAGGATTATTATCCTGCTAGTTTTAAGAGGACTAATGTTATTGTTTCGCCTATTTTTTTGATGTCTTCTTTGTCGAGTTTGTCTGCTGTGTTCTCGGAACTCCAGGGTGGTACTTCGAATGGCTGGCTCATTACTTGGCAGACTGGCACTTTTTTGATGTTATTGTGGTAGAATGGGTAGGTGTCACTGGGGTATGTTGTTTCTCCAGCAGTGGCTGGATGGCCTAGTTCTTGGGCGCATTCCATTGTGAAGTTGATCAGTTTAGGGTCTCCTTCAACTGGTCTTGGCTGGTAACTGTATTGTGTTAGGAATATGTTTTCACCGGCACCTACACAGTTTAGGTCTATCATTGCTTCACAGTTTCGGACTATTTCTGGGTGTTTTTTCACGAAATCTTCGGAGCCTTTAAACCAGAGCTCTTCACCGCCAAATCCTATGATTAGGATGGTTTTCTCGGGTTTGAAGTTTTTAGAGGATAGTATCCTCGCGATCTCGGCTTGTATTCCCAGTGCGGCTGCGTCATCTGTGGCTCCTTCGCAAAATCCTGGGGAGTCTATATGCGAGCCTATGATAATGTATTTGTTTGGGTTGGTGCCGTTGATGACTCCAATAACGTTGTATGTGTACTTGCCCCCGCCAATGTCCACTTTTTCTTTATAGGCTTCTATACCATTTTCCTCGAGTTTTTTCTCCATAAGATCCGCAGCTTTTAACTCAGCATTGTTGCCACCGTATCTTGGCCCCAATTTACATATTTCTCTGCTAAATGTCAAGGCATTTTCTGCATTAAACTCTCTGGCAGCTGCAGACACGTTAAGGACTTTTATTTCTCCTTCTTTTTTTTCTTTGAATGGCATGTAAAATACTAGCCCCCCTGCTAGTATGGCAATTATAGCCACGATCAAAACAATCTTATATTTCAAGGTCTTAACCTCCCAATCTATATTAATTATTATTATCTACTAAAATATGTTAATAGTATATTGGGGGTCTGAGAGTATAAGGTTAGGGTTTTTTCTAAATAAGTATTCATGGATTGTCTTTTTGATTATACTGGCTTCTGTGATTTCAAGTATAACATTATCCTGTGGGATGCGCCCTATCCAAGGAGGTGACTGTTGTCTTGTCTTGGCCTATCTTGGGGATAATCATGATATTATATCATATAGGAGAGATGCCAAATATCCTGCGGATATAATAATAGAGAAGACAAATTTTAGTGGTCATGAGGCAATACATCAATATAAAGAGGATGGTGGATACTTCACCCATCTTATCATAACAAAAGAAGACTGGATAATAGGGATAGGCGGAAAAGACGATTCAAGTATAAACAAAAGATTGGAAAAACTTGGAAGTGAAATAGTATCTAAAAAGGGAATAGGAAAAGAAGACTTAGAAGAGGCGAATAGTATTTTAAAAGAGAACCAGTGGGGATTTTTCATCATCAAATCACCAAGTGAAAAGGTTGGACTAACAGCCTATGATAAGAGAATAGAAGCAAATACAATCGAGATGTTCAAGATAAATAAAGGAGAGTATGTTAAGGTGACTAATAATCCTAATTATTGTGAACGAGGAAATTTTAAGGAATTCGACCCCGATCCTTTAAAAGCCATCCTCAAAATCGCAGCCACAGATCCTTATGGTTTACATAGAAGAGACATCACCCTTTATGAATACAACCAAGGGGAAGTGAAAGTATGGGCATCATTTGATGGTGGAAGATTATTAGAGGGTGCTACAGGCTCTCCAGATGATATAAAATTCCTAGGACATGAAATATCCAGCGAAGAAATACCAAATGTACCAAATAAAAAATTCTTGGGAAATGAAACGCTAATCCAAGAAAAACCCAAAAGACTATCAATAACACCAATAATATCAATGGCCATCATCGTTACCCTTATCCTAATATTCATAGCCTACAAAGACTAACCAAATCCTTGAAGAGTTGGTTCGGAAGACATGACCACGCCAAATATTCTAAAATTTTGTAAATTCACCGATTTTCCTAATCAAAAGAAATAAGGGGGTTGAATGGATGAGAATTAAATATGCCACGATAATAGTGAATGAGATGGATGAATCCATTAAATTTTACACTGAAGTGATGGGCTTTAAAATAGATAGTCAGTATGATCTCGGATCTAAGGGGATGATCACATTACTGAAAGGTGAAGGAGAAACCATGTTAGAGCTCATCAAAAACCCAGTGGACGAACCTGGATTATTCTCTATAGGAATAGAAGTCGAAGACGTGGAAGCCACAATCAAAGAACTTAAATCTAAAGGCGCTAAGATCACTATGGAGCCAACGCCAATAACAGTTGGACTTCTCGCATTTATAGAAGACCCAAACGGGGTGCGTATAGCCTTAATCCAACATCAATAACTATAATATTATGAATTTAAGTATTTCTGAGCGTGCGGCTGCAGCCGTTGAAAATGTAGATGAAAAAATATTAAGAAAAGTTAAAGAAGGCTGGGAGAAAGCATTAGATCAAGTACTAAAAGATTTCGATTTTAAAAGGGAAATCTATCTTGAATACAATCCTCTAATTTGGCACGTCGCCAAGTATCCTATAGGTATTAGAGTCTATCGTAGCATAGCAGGTATTATAACAATCATAGAGTTTTCCACGCCCAATAGGATGATACCTTTTGATATATTTCATAGTTTTGAATCGAAGAGGGCTGTTATAGCCCATGAGATCGCCCATATAATCGATGACAAAAAATGGTATTCTATGGATTACGAAAGAATAGCATACGAGGCTCAAAATTATATTTCAAGGGAACAGAGGGCAGAGTTATTAGCATTCTTTTATGAGCCCCTTGGCATAATACATTCTAATATTTCACTTATCAAAGTAGCATCCTATATTTCCAGGACAGAACTTAAAGACCAATACATGTCAGGTTATGGTATTTTAGAAGCTCTTGGTAGGATTGGCATGAATAGGACCATTAATGTACCCCTATTCTTCAAAAAGATGAGTGAATACCATGAAGATGACCTTTCAGGGCTTCTCAGATCACATATAACCCACCCTTATTCCTTCGCGGGATTAATAACTTCGCCGATGGACGAGCCTACTGGGATCCTGAAAATATCAGATCTTATCAAATGCCGAGAAAAACTGATAAATTACCTTAAGGGCCGGTTAAACTTCCAAAAATTGGATAAAGAACTCAAAAGAATAGGTTACACTACAAGAACTGAGAAGGAAAAACTTCAAGAAAACTTGGAAAAGATACTAATCCCAAGAATATTAAACGCTTCTTCTTCTAAGCAGATGAAAAAAGCCAAAAAGTATATAATAGGGCTTAAATTCTCAAGATTGAAAAATGACATGCTAGAAACTTTAAAATTGTGTGAAAAATTCCTAAAGAGGTAAATATTCAATGGAAAGAGATAAGTAAAAAGAGCACCCTTATAATAACTAAAAAGGCAAAAAAGTTTGGGGGTGAAACCATGGTTAAATTACCAGAAGAAGCCCAAGAAATGTTAAATAATGAATTCTGCAATAAAGAAAAACCACTAATCTGGATTGCAACAGTCAATGATGGGAACCCACACTTGGCTCCGGTCTGCTTTGTTAAAGTTATTGACAGTGACAAGTTACTCATCGCCGTAAACTTCGCCAGCAAAACCATGAAAAACATCCAAAAGGGTTCGAAGGTTGCTATAGGCTCTGCAAAATACTATGATGGGTATATGATAAAAGGAACTGGGAAAATAATAAAAGAAGGGAGCCACTTCGAAGAAGTCAAGAATATGGTGAAAGAAAGATTCGGTGAAAAGATAAAACCACAAGCAGCTTTGCTAGTAGAAATAGAAGAAATATATTCACTCAAACCAAAACCAGGAAGCAAAAGAATAGCATGAAGGAAATTTTTGAAAATCCCAAATTTTTAGCCGAAAAGATTTACACATTATCCTATCAACTCTCAAAGGTTGGTAGAGAATCTTATTTCGGGTTGTGATGTTTTTCCTCAAAAATTAGGAGTGATACCAAGGGAATTGTAGGTGATTCCTGCTATAGCCTCTGCTGTGGAAATTATGGATAAAAAAACCTAATATAAGGATGTGTAGATAAATAGACTATCTTAAAATTCTTTGTTGGTGATAATCAGTTGGGATATTCTTACAATGAGGAAGGGGCTGCGGATACTTAAGTTTTGCATGACGAAGTTCTGTTAAATTGTATGAGTGTGAGTAGGGCGTTTTCAGATTCTATGCGATACAAATTGATTGTAGCAAGCCATGTTGTCATTTTATTAAACTTTTTATATTCTTTTTTTGTATTTTAGTTCTTTGAATGTTATGATGGTTTTGTTGTTCTTTGTTTGTAGTTTTGCGTCAAGTTGTTGGGTTAATGCTTTTACAAGGAAGCCCTCCCCCCCCCGTGAGCGTGTTCCATTG